>CBDTZF010000107.1:0-8157 GCA_965364825.1 uncultured Rhodocyclaceae bacterium
AGGCCCGAGTCGTCGGCCAGCGCCGGCAAGCCGGTGTGGCGAGCGGCATGGCGGGCCTTGAGGATGGCGTTTTCGATGAATCCGGGAAACGGCTCTTCGACTTCGCTGACGCCAAATGCCGACTGCGCGAGCACCTCGATGCCAAGCGGTTCGAGCAGCGCCGCAAACTCTCGCGTCTTGCCGGCGTTATTGCTGGCCAGCACGAGCTGCGTGAACCTCATGCGGGCGTTCCGGCGAGCGCCTCGCGCTGCAGCGCGACCAGACGCGCGATGCCGTCGGCGGCCAGATCGAGCAAGGCGTCGAGTTGCGGGCGCGTAAACGCCGCGCCTTCGGCCGTACCCTGCACTTCGATGAAGCCGCCTTGGCCGGTCATCACCACGTTCATGTCGGTGTCGCAGGCGCTGTCTTCGGCATAGTCGAGATCGAGCACGGGCCGGCCGTCCACCATGCCCACCGACACCGCGGCGACCATGTCGCGCATCGGGTTGGCGGCCAGCGCGCCTTGCGCTACCAGACCGTCGAGCGCCTCATGCACGGCGACACAGGCGCCGGTGATGGCGGCGGTGCGGGTGCCGCCGTCGGCCTGCAGCACGTCGCAATCGATCACCACCTGGCGCTCGCCGAGCGCCACCATGTCGACCACCGCGCGCAGGCTGCGCCCAATCAGCCGCTGGATTTCCTGGGTTCGGCCGCTTTGTTTGCCGCGTGCCGCCTCGCGCGCCATGCGGGTGTGGGTGGAGCGCGGCAGCATGCCGTACTCGGCCGTTAGCCAGCCGCTGCCCTGGCCGCGCAGGAAACCGGGCACCTTGTCTTCGACGCTGGCGGTGCACAGCACGCGCGTCTCGCCGAACTCGATCAGCACCGAACCTTCCGCGTGTTTGGTAAAGCCTCGGGTGATGCGGATAGGGCGCAGGGCGTCGGCGCTTCGCTGGCTGGGTCGCATGGTGGTGTCGGTTCCTGTGTTGTGAGCGTGGGCCATTACAGAGGGCGGATCAATCTTTCGAGAATTTCTTGATGGCGACATTGATTTCGGAAATCGCCTGTTCGATCTCGTCGTCGGACAAATCCGGCGCGCCGCCGCCGCCACCGGCGCCGCTGCTGCCGCGTTCGAAGCCTTCCATCTGGGTGGTGAAGCTGCGTAGCGCCATGGTTTGCGTGGATACCGCTTCCGGCAGCGTGTCGGCAAAGTTTTCGTGCCAGACGAGTGTGATTATCGACAGGTTGTCGGCGTGTTCGCCGCCAGCTTCTTCCGCTGCGTCCATCACCTTCGGCACCGCTTTCATGATATTGGGGTTGGCGTGGAGGCCTGCCGTGAGTGCGTCGGTGCCGAGCGCGCCCCACACACCGTCGGAGCACAACGCGATCAGGTCGCCGACGTAAAGCGGCGTCGGGCGCGAAAAGTCCATCTGCGGCGAATGGGTGCCGCCGAGGCAACTGTAGATGCGGTTGCGGTTGGGGTGGGTGGCAGCGCCTTCGGCGTCGAGCAGGCCCTGATCCATCATCAGTTGCACGCGCGAATGGTCGCGTGTTTGTGCTTCGAGTGCGCCTTTGCGGAACAGATACAGGCGCGAATCACCGGCGTGCGCCCAATGCGCCAGCCCCTTCTGGATGAGACACACCACGGCGGTGGTGCGCGGCGGCTCGGGCAGGCGTTTGTCGAAGGCGTAGTCGAGGATGGCGTGGTGCGCATTGCTCATCACCTGCGACAGGAACAGCACTGGATCGGCCACCACCGGATTGGCTTCGCGCTGAAAGGTCTGGGTGATGTACTGCACCGCGATCTGTGCCGCCACTTCGCCATGCAGGTGACCACCCATGCCGTCGGCAACGACCATCAGCAGCGCGTCGCGCGAGTAGCAGTAGGCCAGCCGGTCCTGGTTGGAGGCGCGCTTGCCGATGCGGCTTTCCTGGAAAATGGTGAATTTCATGAGCGGCCAATGAAAGTTTTGAGTCGGGTGCCCACGTCGGCAAACCACGAGGCTGGCATAGGATCGTCGGGGGCTTGCTGAATGAGGGCTTTTTGCAACGCGTAAACGCTTTGCGGGCGTTGCAGCGGATCGAGATCAAGACACCAGTCGATGGTTTCGAGCAACTGCAGACTGTAGCGTTGCGCGAATGCCTTGACTGCGGGCACATAGGTGTCCTTTTGTCCGCGCTCGTCGGAGCGCGGCGGCGCGTTGCCCGCAAGGCAGGTGTAGAGGCTGGCGCCGACGCTGTAGATGTCGCTCCACGGGCCGAGCGCCTCGCGGCTGATGTACTGCTCGGGTGACGCATAGCCCGGAGTGTACATCGGCCTGAGCATCGGCTGGCCATTCATCAGCGTCTGCCGCGCGGCGCCGAAATCGAGCAGCACCGGGGTGCCGTCGGTACGCAGGTAGATGTTGGAGGGCTTGATGTCGAGGTGCAGCAGCTTGTGCGCGTGCACTTCGCGCAGTCCGTTGAGCATGCGGGTGAACACGCCGCGCAAGAAACGTTCGCGCATCGTCTCGCGGTGACGCCGGACATACTCATGCAGCGTGCGTCCGCGCTCGAATTGCATCACCATGTAGACTGTGCCGTTGGCGCGAAAGAAGTTGAGCACACGCACTACGTTCGGGTGCATCAGACGCGCCAGCGAGCGGCCTTCCTCGAAGAAGCACTTCATGCCGTAGCGAAACGCCGCTTCATGTTCGGGCGGTACCTGCGGCTCGATGTCGCCTTCGCTGCGCAGCGCCAGCGAATTGGGAAGATACTCCTTGATGGCGACAGGCGTGCCGTCGGCGTCATAGGCGAGGTACACGATCGAAAAACCCCCAAGCGAAAGCTGCCGCTCGATCCGGTACTGATCCAGCTGGTATCCGGAGGGCAACGGCTGATTGACTTGAGAGGACATGAAGCGGTCGCTGGGATTCGGCTTGAAGTGATTGCGTTATTTGAACCCGGCAGTATAAAGCGCGCCGCTGCCGATCAAAGGAGACCTTGATGATACTGAGTATGACCGGCTTTGCGGTGCAGCATCGCGAATTGGGGCGAGTCAGCCTGCATATGGAACTGCGCGGCGTCAATTCGCGCTATCTCGATTTGGTATTCCGCCTCGGCGATGATGTGCGTCAGGCCGAGCCCGCGCTGCGCGAACTGCTCGGCGCGCGCCTGCGCCGCGGCAAGGTCGAATGCCGGCTGAATCTGCAGAAGAACGACGCCGCCCCGGCGACCGAACTGACGCTCAATGCCGCGTTGCTCGACCAGCTCGATGTGACGCAAAGACAACTCGCCACACGCTTTGGCTCCGCAGCGCCGTTGTCGATGGCGGAAATCCTGCGCTGGCCCGGCATGCTCGCCGATGATAGCCCCGGATTCGACCTGCTGATGGGCGAGATCCGCAGCATGACCACGGCCGCGGTCGATGAATTCATTGCTAGCCGCGAACGCGAGGGCGAAAAGCTTGCCGCGACCATCCGCGAGCGTGTCACCGCCATGCGTTCGCTGGTCGAGCGGGTCACGCCTCAGATGCCGACGCTGGTGCAAGCCTATCAGGCGAAACTCACCGAGCGGCTGCGCGACGCGGTCGAATCGCTCGATGAGGATCGCATTCGGCATGAGGTCGCCTTGTTCGCCCAGCGCATCGATGTGGATGAGGAACTCGACCGCCTGCGCACCCACCTCGATGAAGTCGAGCGCATTGTCGACAAGGGCGGCGTGGCCGGCAAACGGCTCGACTTCCTCATGCAGGAGCTGAACCGCGAGGCCAACACACTCGCCTCCAAAAGCGCCGCGACCGACGTGACTGCCGCGGCCATGGAACTGAAGGTGCTGATCGAACAGATGCGCGAACAGGTCCAGAATCTGGAATGATCGGTGTCTCCCGCCGGAACAAAAAACCGCCGCAGTGGCGGTTTTTTGCTGTGCTGCCGGCCTGGTTTGCCCCGGCTGACCTGTCGTCGGATATCGAACACAAGCCGGCATTGCCGGGCCACGTCGCCGCAGTGGCCGGATTACTGGTCCGCCGTGCGCAGCTTTTCGAGCAGTTTTTCCGCGCGCTTGGCGGGGCCATACACGAGATCGAGCAGCAAGGCGATGGGAATCGGCAAGGGCCGACCGCTCTCATAGCGACTGCCAGCCGATTGCGTGACGCCGATCGGTGCCCAGAACTCGGACTGGCTCAGTTTGCGCTTGCGGCGCCAGTCGAGGACCTGCTCGGACGTGGGTGACGGGGCTTTGTGTCGTTGGGGCATGATTAGTCCAAAAGTAGTAACGCGTTATTGTCCCGTCAATCTAACCGATTAGGTTGATTCGATCAAATCACGTTGCGCGCGTTCGCCATGTCTGCAATCTTTCGTAACAGTCATTGCACGCATCGTTACGTTAAATCGCGGCTGCCGGTCGGACTATCACTAAAGATATAGACTTCCTGATAGTGGTTGCGGCGTGCGCTCCGGCCGGCGCTTAGGTGCCCCAGGTGACGGGCTTCTTTTCATTGAGCGCGTATTGCAGCATCTCGAGCAATGGCCAGGCGCGCTGCGCAAAGCTCACCGGCGCTCCAACGCCGCGTGGTTTACTTTCATCGACTTCCTCGTCGCTGTCTTCCGGTTCTTTGTCGCGCCGCGCCTTGTCTTCGTCGATCGCCTTTTGCAATTGCGCGATCGCGTCGGGCAGATGTTCAACCGTGATGATGCCTTGTGCGGCGCTCGCATCCTTGCCGAGTACCTGAAAGAGGGCGCGCGCGGATTCGTCGAACATGAGGACATCGGCGGCGGCGGCAGATTTGAACGTGATCAGCATGGTGGGCTCCTGAGTGATGTTGCTGTGCAGATTGTAGCCGCGCATCACGAATGACATCATCGGATCGACGATACGCACGCGCGAATCTGCGCGCCGCCTTGATTGGAGAGAGAGATGCAGCGCAATCATGCAGTCGAACGGCAAGGTGGACACATAGTGACCGACGCGCTGGCAGCAAACGGCGTGGACATGGTGTTCTGTGTGCCGGGCGAAAGCTATCTGCCGGTGCTCGACGGACTGTACGCGCAGCGCGACCGCATCCGGCTGATCACTTGCCGGCATGAAAGTGGCGCGGCCTTCATGGCGGAAGCCTACGGCAAACTCACCGGACGGCCCGGCATCTGTCTGGTCACGCGCGGGCCGGGCGCCTGCAACGCCAGCATTGCCGTGCACACCGCCGCGCAGGACTCGTCGCCGATGATCCTGCTGGTCGGGCAAGTGGGTGACGACTGCATCGACCGCGAAGCTTTTCAGGAGGTCGATTACCGCGCCATGTTCGGCGGCATGGCAAAGTGGGTGGCGCAGGTCGATCGCATCGATCGTCTGCCGGAGTATCTGCACCGGGCGTTCCAGACCGCCACCTCGGGGCGCAGCGGGCCGGTGGTGCTGGCACTCCCGGAGAACGTGCTGTTCGGTCACGCGACGGTTGCCGACGTCGGTGCAGCGCGGCCGGTCCACGCCAGCCCGTCGGCGACCGACATCGCGGGGCTGACCGAATTGCTGGCCGCGGCGCGCCGACCGCTGGTGCTGCTCGGCGGCGGCGGGTGGAGCGCCGGCGCTTGCGAGGACATGCGCCGCTTCATCGAGCGCAATCGCTTGCCGGTGTGCTGTGCCTTCCGCTTTCAGGATCTGTTCGACAACCGCCATCCCAATTATGTTGGTGATGTCGGGCTGGGCATCAGTGCAGCGCTCGCCGAGCGCATCCGCAGCGCCGACGTGCTGCTGGTGATCGGCGCGCGGCTGGGCGAGGCCACCACCAGCGGTTACACGCTGATCGACGTGCCGCAGCCGCAACAGACGCTGATCCATGTGCACGCCGGCAGCGAGGAACTCGGGCGGGTGTATCGTGCGGCGCTGCCGATCCACGCCGGCATGGCGCAGATCGCCACAGCCTTGGCGGAGGTGAGTGTCGACGCCTCGGCATGGGCGGACGATGTCGCCGGCGCGCGCGACGCCTACTTGCAGCACTCCACGCCGTCGCCGACCACTGGCGCGCTGCAGATGGGCGAGGTCATGCGCTGGCTCGACGAGAACCTGCCCGACGACGCGATTCTCACCAACGGGGCTGGCAACTACACCATCTGGCTGCACCGCTTCTTTCGCTACCGACGCTTTCGCAGCCAGCTCGCCCCGACCAGCGGCAGCATGGGCTATGGCGTGCCGGCGGCGATTGCAGCCAGGCTGGTGCATCCGGAGCGCCCGGTGATTTCATTCAGCGGCGATGGTTGCTTCCTGATGACCGGCCAGGAGCTGGCCACGGCGGTGCAGCAGCGACTGAACATCGTGTTCATCGTCGTCAACAACAACATGTACGGCACCATCCGCATGCATCAGGAAAAACACTATCCCGGGCGGGTTGTCGGCACAACGCTGTCCAACCCCGATTTCGTCGCGCTGGCACAGGCTTACGGCGCGCATGGCGAATGCGTGACGCGCACCGATCAGTTTGCCGATGCCTTCGAACGCGCCTGTGCGGCGGGTGTGCCGGCCCTGATCGAGTTGTGCCCGGATCCGGCCGTGCTCACACCTACGATGCGCTTGCCGGACCCAGCGTAGTGTGAAGGTGTCGGTAACAACCGGATACGGGATTTCCGGGGTTAATCCGGCGGCGGTTTTGCGTTTACCATGGGCGGTGGCAGGCGATGCCGGCCACAACAAAACCATCAATGGAGACTTCCCCGTGAAACTGATCCGAATCCTGGGCGTGGCGGTTGCTGCGCTGATCGCTTCGAGCGGCGTGCTCGCCGAGCAGAAATTCATCAATATTCTCACTGGCGGCACGAGTGGTGTGTACTACCCGATGGGGGTTGCGCTCTCCAAGCTGTACGGCGAGGTGTTGCCCGATGCAAAAATCAGCGTGCAGTCCACCAAGGCCAGCGCCGAGAACCTGAACCTGCTGCAAGCCGGTCGCGGTGAAGTCGGTCTGGCGCTGGGCGATGCGGTGTCCGACGCCTACAAAGGCAATGCCGAGGCCGGCTTTTCCAAACCGCTCGACAAGCTGCGCGCGATCAGCGCGATGTACCCCAACTTCATCCAGATCGTCGCCTCGAAAGATTCCGGCATCAAGACGCTGGCGGATCTCAAGGGCAAGCGGGTGTCGGTCGGTGCGCCCAAATCGGGAACCGAACTGAATGCGCGCGCGGTCTTCAAGGGCGCCGGCATGAGTTATGACGACTTCTCCAAGGTCGAATACCTGCCTTTTGGCGAGTCGGTTGAACTGATGAAGAACCGCCAACTCGATGCCACGCTGCAGTCGGCGGGTCTCGGCGTCGCCTCGCTGCGCGACCTGTCCACGGCGATCGAGATCGTGGTCGTGGCCGTGCCGGCGGAAGTGGTCGAGAAAATCGGCGATCCGGCCTATCAGGCCGACATGATTCCGGGCGGTACCTACACGGGTCAGTTGGAAGACGTGCCGACGATCGCCATTCGCAACATTCTCGTGACGCACAGCGAGGTTGACGAGGAGGCGGTGTACGACATGACCAAGGTGATGTTCGAAAACCTCGATGCGCTGATTGCCGCCCATTCGGCCGCCAAGGGCATCAAGCTGGAATCGGCGGCCAAGAACCTGCCCTTGCCACTGCATCCGGGCGCCGAGCGGTATTACAAGGAAGTCGGCGCGCTTTGATGTGCGGCGGTGAGCGCTAGTCGCACACCTGAACACCCGCCTCGCAATGCGGGGCGGCGCACACCCATAGTCATTCGCGTCGGCTTGCGAGTGTAAGAGGAGATCAGCATGTCCGATTCCGGGCACACGACGGTGCCTTACGCTTGGACCCTCGGTGGCGTTGGCCGTCTGCTGTTCCTCATCGGCATTGCGTTTTCCACCTTCCAGATCATCACCGCGGCGTTCAGCCCGCTGTCGTCGCAGATCGTGCGTGCGGTGCACGTCGGCTTTCTGCTGCTCATGACCTTCGGAATCGCGGCGGCCGCGCGCCCGCGTTTCGGCCCGGTGGCCGCCGCGCTATGGGCGATCGGCCTGCTCGGCTTTCTGCTCGCCTTCTATCACTGGATTTACGAAGGCGATCTGATCATGCGTGCGGGCGATCCGACGACGCTCGACCTGCTCGTCGGTGGCATCACCATCGTGCTGGTGTTCGAGGCCGCGCGCCGCGTGGTCGGTTTTTCCTTGCCGCTGATCTGCCTGGCGTTTCTCGGCTACGCGCTGTTCGGCGAGTA
>CBDTZF010000108.1:0-8126 GCA_965364825.1 uncultured Rhodocyclaceae bacterium
AGTCTTGCAGGGTGAGCACACCGATTTTCATGGTGCTGTCGTCGGGGTCGTTCGACAGCACGAAACCGAGCTTTTGCACAAAGCGCAGCATGCGCTCGTTGCTGGCGAGAAACACGCCGTTCATATATTCGAGGCCACGCTCGCGCGCGGTTTCGATCAGTATGCCCATCAAGCGGCGTGCCAGCCCGTGATGCTGCCAGTCATCGCCAACCACCACCGCAAATTCACAGGACTCACCGTCGGGATTGACGGCGTATCGACACACGCCGATCTGGATCTCCTGGTCTTCCTCCTCGACAGTGGCGAGAAAGGCCATCTCACGGTCATAGTCGATCTGAGTGAGACGCACCACCATCGCGGGCGGTAGTTCGTGCATCGTGCTCATGAAGCGAAAGTATCTGGTTTCAGGTGACAGCTTGCGGACGAATTCGATCTCGAGCTCAGCATCCTCGGGGCGAATCGGGCGGATGGTGACGTTGGTACCATCGGGCAGCGCCCACTGCGAGATCAGGTGCTGCGGATAGGGGTGAATCGCCATGTGATCGTACAGATCGGCTGTCGGCGAGATGTTATCGGCCAGAATGCGAGCATCCACCGCGACGGCGCCATTTTCGTCGATGATCAGCGGGTTGATGTCCAGTTCCTGGAGCCACGGCAGCTCGCACACCATCTCCGAGACGCGCAGCAGGATCAGTTCCAGCGCCTTCATATCGACCGGCGGCATGTTGCGGAACTCGCCCAGATAGCTCGATACGCGCGTCGAACGAATGAGGTCGCGCGCGAGAAAGCTGTTGAGCGGCGGCAGGGCGATGGCACGGTCTTTCTGCACTTCGACGCGGGTGCCGCCTTCACCGAAGGTAATCACCGGGCCGAAGGTCGGGTCGCGCACCACGCCGACCATCAATTCGCGGCCGTTGGGCTTGAGAATCATCGGCTCGATGGCGACGCCATTCACCTTCGCGTTGGGGTCTACCTTGCGCGTGGCGTCGAGAATTTCCTGATAGGCGGTGCGCACCGTCACCAGGCTGGTGAGATTGAGGCGCACGCCGCCCACGTCGGACTTGTGCTTGATGTCGGGCGAGTCGATTTTCATCGCCACTGGCAAGCCGATCTCCTCGGCCAGCACCATCGCCTCGGTCGCCGAGCGCGCCACTACGGTTTGTGCGATCGGGATGCGGAACGCGGCCAGGATGGCCTTCGATTCCATGCCCTTGAGCACCTTGCGCCGTTCGGAGAGCGCGGTCTCTATCATCAGCCGCGCACTTTCGATCGATGGCCGGCTCAACTCGGACAAGGAGGCCGGCGTTTGTGCCAGCAGTTTCTGGTTACGGTAGTAGTTCGAAATATGGCTGAACAGCTCGACCGCGGGCTCCGGCGTGCGGAAGGTCGGTATGCCCGCGCTGTCAAACATCTTGCGCGCGGTCGCGACATGCTCATCCCCCATGAAGCAGGTGAGGACCGGTTTGTCGGCCTTGCGATCCATGTCGACGATTTCCTTGGCCACGCCGGTGGCGTCCACCAGCGCCTGCGGCGTAAGCATGATCAGCACACCGTCCACATTCGGGCAGGCAAGGACCGTGGCGATTGTGGTGCGAAAGCGTTCGACGTCGGCATTGGCCTGGATGTCGACCGGATTGCCGTGTGACCAGGTGTCGGGTAGCGCCTTGTTGAGGGCGGTCAGCGTGGTGTCGGCGAACTCGGCCAGCGGAATGCCCAGGTCAGCGGCGCGATCGGCCGCCATCACGCCGGGGCCACCGCCATTGGTGATGATGGCCAGACGTTTGCCGCGCGGACGAAAGTGCGAGAACAGCGCGCTGGCGGCCGCGAAGAGCTGGCCAAGGTTATACAGGCGTATGACCCCGGCACGACGCAAGACGGCGTCAAAAACCGCGTCATCACCAACTTCTGCACCGGTGTGGCTGAGCACCGCGCGGGATGCGTCCGGATGGCGGCCGACCTTGATCACCAGCACCGGCTTGATACGCGCGGCGCCGCGCAGTGCGCTCATGAAGCGGCGTGCATCGCGCAGTCCTTCCACGTACAGGAAGATGCTCTCGGTGCGAGGATCGGAAATCATGTATTCGAGCGCTTCGCCGAAACTGACGTCGGTCGAGGAGCCGAGTGAGACCACCGCGGAAAAGCCGACATTGTTGGGCCGCGCCCAGTCGAGAATGGCTGTGCACAGCGCACCGGATTGCGAGATCAGGCCGATCGAGCCGGGCAGGGCGCAGCCACGTGAGAAGGTGGCATTCAAGCCCAGATCGGGCCGCATGATGCCCTGGCTGTTTGGGCCCAGCAGACGAATGTGGTGACGCCGTGCAGCTTCCATCACGGAGCGTTCGAGCTTCGCGCCGCGTGGCCCAGTTTCGGAAAAACCGGTCGACACGAGAATGATCGCCTTCACGCCGGCACGCCCGCAGCTATCGACGATGTTCGGTACTTTCTGTGCAGCGGTGGCGATTACGACGAGGTCCAGCCGTTGTGGCACGTCTTCAACGCTCTTGTAGCACGGAACGTCGTGCACCTTGTCGTGCTTGGGATTGATGGCGAACAAGCGTCCCTTGAAGCCGGCCTCGATCATGTTGCGCAGAACAATGCCGCCGATCGACGTGTCGCGTTCGCTGGCGCCGATGACACCGACGGATTTGGGTTCGAAAAGCGGGGTCAGATAGTGTTTTTCTTTCATTTTTCCTGTCCGTTCTCAGCCTGCCGGATGTTCTACAACATCAAGACGGAAAGCTGCTTTCAGCCGAAAGGCATTGAAAAAGATCGGCAATAGTGCGGTGCAACATAAGTTATTCTGACACACATCAGATTCTCGTCGTCACGCGTGATCGCGTGGTCAAGTCGGCCAACAGGCCCTAGCGCCCGATACTGAAGTAGAAGCGCGCGCCTTCGCCTGGCGCGGCGTCAGCATCGATGCTGCCACCGTGTCGCTGAATGATACGCGCCACCGTCGCCAGGCCGATCCCCGATCCGGCGAAATCGCTGCTGGCGTGCAGGCGGTAGAACGGCATGAAGAGCTTGTCGGCGTATGCCATATCGAATCCGATGCCGTTGTCGGCGACACAAAACATCACGTTGTCGCTCTCCCGGATGGCATAGAAACCGATGCGCGAGACGGACTCGTCGGCACTGAATTTCCAGGCGTTGCGCAGCAGGTTTTCCAGCGCGATGCGCATCAGCGCGCGGTCGGCGTTGACCGTAAGCCCCGGCGCAATCTCTGCTTCCAGCGCGCGCCCTGGGTTCTCTTGATGGATGTCGTCGAGAATCGTCGTCACCATCAGGCTGAGGTCGAGATTTTCACGTCGCAGCGCCTGCCGCGAGAGCCGTGCCAACTCGATCAGGTCGTCGATCAACTGTGCCATGCGCGCGGTCGCCGCGCGAATCCGCTGCAGGTGCGTTCGTGCCGCGCCGTCGAGCGCGTCGGCGAGGTCTTCCTGCAGGATCATGGAGAAGCCATCGATGGCGCGCAGCGGCGCGCGCAGGTCGTGCGAGACGGAGTAGGAAAAAGCTTCCAGCTCGCGGTTCGAGGCTTCCAGTTCGGCGGTGCGCGCACGCACTCGCGATTCCAGATCGATGTTGACGTTCTTGAGCGTCAGTTCGGCCACCTTGCGCGTGGTGATGTCGTCCATCGAGCCCATCACGCCAAGGGGCTCACCAGCGGCCGAGGTCATCACGCGGGTGTGCACTTCCAGCCAGCGCACCTCTCCATCGGTGGTGCGGATGCGCAGTTCGCACTCACTTTGCTGCCGTTCGCCCAACAGCAGCCGTTTGATCGCCTCGCGCGCGTCGGCGCGATCGTCGGGGTGCAGGAAATCGGCCATGTGCTGGCCGATGCTCGCGTCGACGTCGTGCCCGCTGACGCGTGTCCACGAAGGATTTAGAAACAGGAAGCGGCCGGACATATCGGCCTGGAAGATGACCTCGTTGACGGATTCGACCACCTCGCGGTAGCGCGTGCGGCTCTCGTGCAGGGCCTTTTCTGCGGCGACACTTTCGGAGATATCGCGGATCAGGCACAGCACCGCCGGGCCATCGCTGAATTCAACCACCACGCCAGTGCATTCAACGTCGGCGATATGATCGTCGACGCGGCGAACGCGGAACTGCTGGCGCGCAACCGTCGTTCCCGGTTTGGCCGATGCATTCACCCCCATGCGCTGAGCACCTTCGTTGTCGACGTACAGCTTCAGTGGCTGGTTAAGCAGCGCATCCATGTGCGTGACCCCGAAAATCTTCACGCCGGCCGGATTGGCGAACAGGATGCGACCGTTTCGATGCACCACGATGCCATCCGGTGAGACGTCCACCAGTTGCCGGTAGCGATGCTCGATGGCCTTGCGCTCGCGCTCGGCGGCAATGTGCTCGCTGATATCCTGCACGATGGCGATCGAGTGACTGAACGCGCCATTCGCATGACGCAGTGCATTGACGGTGACGCGTGCCCAGACAATTGCGCCATTGGAACGAATGAAGCGCTTTTCGTGCTCATAAATTGCGCTGCGCTCTTCGCGCAGGTCGGCAAACAGTGAAATGTCCTCATCGACGTCGTCCGGATGCGTGAAGTCGGCATCCGATTTGCCGACGAGGTCGTCCGCGTCGTGGCCGAGCATGCGGGCGAAGGTCTGATTGACGCGTTCCCAGCGTCCGCTGACATCCGTGCTCACAATACCGACCGGCGCTCGCTCGAACGTGCTTCGGTATCGTTCCTCGCTGGCGACGAGAGCCTGACGAGTCTGGCGTTCCTGCGTGACGTCCCGCGTTACGCCGCGGTAACCGGTGAATTGCCCGGCGCTGTCGAAGGTCGGCCGCCCGGTCACCGAAAACCAACGCGGTCCGGTCGAGGTGCTGCGCTGGTAGACGAAACCGTCATACGGTGCATGGCGTTCGAGCAGTTCGATGTGTTCATGCCAGTCGCCTTGCTCCGGCGTCGCGTCAGCGAGCGCCCAGCGCGTTTTTCCGATGGCTTCGCCGGTACGCATCGGCGACGGATTCTGCGGACTGGTCATCAATTCGGTAAAGCACAATTGCGCATTCTGTTCCCAGTACCAGTCATAGAACGACTCCACCAGAGTGCGGAAGCGCTCCTCGCTGGTGCGCAGATGGCGGTCGGATTCAAGATGCTGGGTGACGTCGCGCCCGACGCCGCGATAACCGACGAAAGCGCCGTTCTCGGACAAGGGCTTGCCGGTGAATTCGAGATGGCGCACGAGGCCGCTCAGGTCGGTGCGCGAAACCAATAGGGTGAAATGGGCACGCTGCTCGAGCTTGCGAATGTGGCTGGCCCACAGGCTGCCGTCGGTGGGACGTGCGCGGATATCCCACAACGCGCGGCCGGCAAAATCGTCGCAATCCATATTCGCGATGCTGCGGATGCCGCCGCTCACCAGCGTAAATCGATGCTTGGTGTCGGTTTCCCACAACCAGTCGCTCGACAGTTCAACGAAGTCCATCAGGCGCGCTTCATTGAACTCGGTCGCGGCCGTGGTCTGACGCGCCACGGTGACGGCGCGGCGGTAGCTGCGAACCAGACGAACCGCCAACAGGGCCAGCAGGAAAAGCAGCACGGCGACCAGCACCGCCAACACGATATTGGTTGTGTCGGTGTTGGCGAGCGCCACATCGAGTGGTGCCGTCGCCAGCGGTGCTGCTTCACCCTGCGACTCAGACGGGGGCCGCGAGAACGTGCCGTGATCGCCCCACCATTTCACGCCCACCAGTACGAGCGCAACCAATGCCGCAAACGCCAGCGCCAGCGAGCGATACAACACTCTGCGCGAGCTGTCGGGCGTCGCGTTTGTGTCCGGGCGGGTTACATTATTCTTCAAGGCGTTGCAGTTCTCGCATTTTCGAGGTGTACGCGACGTTTTCAGCGTGGCCGTGCCGCGGCAGTCATGATACCTGTCGCGTGCATCGCGATGCGCTACCGGCGCGGCGATCTGCAAGACAAGAAACGCACTGTTGCATTGCGCCCACATGCCGTCCACGCTGCAGCGCCCGGTCGTTCTCGCTAGACTGCGCCATGTGGGCTATCGGCCCGGTGCGTAACCCGCAACGATACGATGCCAAGCCACGCAAAACGGTGCGCACGGTTCGACATCGCCGGCGCACCCAATATGTCCACACGAAGCAGCAGGGAGCCTGTGCAATGACGCCAGCCGCAACACACCCGGATCAAGCGCCATCCGCCTGGGTGGCGCGTTTCCTCTCCAGCATTCCGCCGCGTGGCCGTGTGCTTGATCTGGCGTGCGGACGGGGCCGTCATGCCCGTGTGCTGGCCGCTGCCGGACACGACGCAGTGGCCGCCGATCGCGATGACGCGGCGCTCGGCGCCCTCGCGAAGGTCGCGGGTGTCAGCGTGTGCCTCGTCGACCTCGAAAACGGTGCGCCGTGGCCGTGGACGCCGGGCAGCTTCGATGCGGTGGTGGTGAGCAATTATTTGCATCGACCAACCTTCGATTCCGTGTGTGGATTGATTCGCCCGGGTGGCGTGCTGATATACGAAACCTTCATGCAGGGCAACGCCCGTTTCGGAAAGCCGAGCAACCCCGATTTTCTGCTCGAACCTTACGAATTGCTCGAACGTACGCGACCGGCCTTTACCACCGTTGCTTTTGAGCAAGGTGAAACGCGCGCACCGTCAGCGGCAATGCGTCAGCGTCTGTGCGCGGTGCGTGGCGATACGCTGGGTCGTATTCCGGAGGCCGTGGCGCCCGGCTGAGAGCGAGACTGCAACGTCGCGGCATGAAATACCGCGAGCGGATGAACCCGGCCTTATGCCGCCACGCGTTCGAGCGCGAGAATGTTGCGTGCCAGCGAGAATATGCCCTCGGGCGACAACTCGGCAGCGGGTACTCGCTTAGCGTGACCAAACCTCGTGTAGTTTCCGTCCTGGGATCGGCGATAGAGTGGGTCGTAGTGCATGTCGATCAGTTCGGTAAAAAGTTGTGGCAGATCGTGTGCGTCAGCAAAATCCTGCCAACGTGACAGTGTGTCGTTGGCGAGCACGTGTTTGAGTCGGCCAAGACTCGCTTTGAGCGTTGCGGCGTCGTCGCCAAGATACGCGTAGTCACGCAACAGGAACTTCACTCGCGCTTCGCGACTGGCATCAATCGCGATGCAATGTGCGGCGCGCATGCGCTCGATGAGCGCTCCGGGCACATGCAGACGGCCGATCTTTCGGCTCTCGGCTTCGACGAAGACCGGCCGCGCGGCGTCGAAACCGGTCAATACGGCATACAGTTGGGTCTCGAACGATTTTTGCGTTGGCTGCGCCATACCCGGCAGGTCGCCAAGCACCGACCCTTTGTGGGCCACCAGGGCTTCCAGATCGAGCACTTGCGCGCCCAGCGTTGCGAGGGCTTCGAGCACCCGGGTCTTGGCGCTTCCGGTGGGTCCGCAGATGACACGAAATTCGAGGCCGATGGGGCAGCTTTCCAGGGTGTCGATCACCTCGCGGCGAAAACGTTTGTAGCCCCCGTCGAGCTGACACGCTTTCCAGCCGATCATGCGTAGCCAGGTGACAAAAGCGCCACTGCGCTGCCCGCCGCGCCAGCAGTAAATCAGTGGGTTCCAGTCTCTCGCTTGTGTCTGGAAATGCGTATGCAGATGGCGGGCCAGATTCGCAGCGACCAGCGCACCGCCGATGCGACGCGCCTCGAAAGCTGAGACCTGTTTGTAGATTGTGCCAACATGCGCGCGCTCCGCATCGTCGAGTACCGGCAGGTTGATTGCGCCGGGAATATGATCGTCAGCGAACTCCGCCGGCGAACGTACATCGATGATTTCATCGAAGTTGCCGAGTTGTGCGACCGTCGCGATGCCTTTTTTCATCATTCCCATCTCGTTGCGCCGAGGCGTTGATTTCCGTATGCCGGTATCCGGTTGACGGAATACTCCCACGGCGGCCCTTGCAGCGGCAAAATCATGGCGGCATTGCTATCCGCTTCGCTGGCCTCAGCGTGTCGCGTGCGCCGAGCCAATCAGCGGCGCGAGCGTCGGCCAGACGTTGTCAAGGATGCGTGGCTGGGCGGCGGCGGTGGGATGAATGCCGTCGTTCTGGAACATGTCGCGGTCGGCGGCGAAGCCTTCGAGCAGAAACGGTACCAGGGGCACATTGCGCG
>CBDTZF010000109.1:0-8119 GCA_965364825.1 uncultured Rhodocyclaceae bacterium
AAAATCGCCGCCGCCCTGGGACGGTCACGACGCGCCGGCGCAGGGCACACGCGCGTCGACGCCCTCGGTGGCGATGGGCGCGGCGCTTACCGAGCAGGCCGCGCGGCAGTTCGACCGCGTGCGTGAAGCCGCGCTCAAGGGGGGTGCCGTGCGCATCGACCTCACGCGCCTGCGCTCTGCCGACGAAACCGGATGTCGTTTGCTGCGCGAGATGATGATTGCTTTGCGGCGCGCGTCGGCGACGGTGCGCCTGTCGGGGAGCAAGACACTCGCGAACATGCTCGCCGGTCAGGTCAAGGCCGGGCGGCGCGAGAACCAGCACATGTGGCTGCTGTTACTCGACATGTTGCAGACCACCGACGACATCGAGCGTTTTGAGGAAATCGCGGTCGACTACGCGGTTACCTTCGAGGAGTCGCCACCTTCCTGGGAGCCGCAGGCGATGACCGAACTGGTTGCCAGTACCTCCGAGCTTGGATCGGTTGCGCCGCCGCCGGCCGAGGGCTTTGTGCTGGAGGGCGACGTGCTCGGTGCCAGCGCCGAGCCGGTGCGCGCTCTGGCGGCCTTCGCCGCCGAACGTTCCAGCGTCGAGGTGGACTGCGCGCGCCTCAGGCGCATGGATTTCGTCTGTGCCGGGGCGCTCTGCAATGTGCTCGCCACGCTGCAGGCGCAAGGCAAGTTGGTGACCCTCAAGGACGTCAATGCGATGGTCGCGGCGCTGCTGCGCGTGATGGGCGTCGATCAGGTCGCGCAGTTGCAATTGCGTCCATAATCCCCAGTTAGAAGCCGCGGATGCATTAGGCTTGCAGGCGGACGACGCGCCGGTTGCTCCCTTCCTCAATTCTGGCGCCTGTGGCGCCATCAACCGGCCTCAACCAGGTCATCACGGAACCGGCATGGAACAGTATCACGGCACCACCATCCTCTCGGTGCGGCGCAACAAGCGTGTTGCGCTCGGCGGCGACGGGCAGGTCACGCTCGGCAATATTGTCGTCAAGGGCACGGCGCGCAAGGTGCGACGCATTTATCAGGACCGCATTCTGGCCGGCTTTGCGGGCGGCACGGCGGACGCGTTCACGCTGTTTGAACGCTTCGAGAGCAAACTCGAAAAGCATCAGGGCAATCTGCTGCGCAGCGCCGTAGAACTGGCCAAGGACTGGCGCACCGACCGCATGCTGCGCCGGCTCGAAGCCATGCTCGCGGTGGCCGACGAGGAACACTCGCTGATCATCACCGGCAACGGTGATGTGCTCGAACCGGAATACGGCATTGTCGCCATCGGCAGCGGCGGCGCGTTCGCCCAGTCGGCGGCCAAAGCCCTGCTCGACAACACCGAGCTGCCGCCCGAAGAGATCGTTGCCAAATCGCTGGCGATTGCCGGCGATCTGTGCATTTACACCAACCAGCACCACACCATCGAAGTCCTCGGTTCAACCTGAGAACGGGAGTTGGACGGGGCCGAGTGTGCGGCTGGCGGGTCGTCTGACAAGGCGCGAGGAGGACGCAGGAGCGGCCCCTGCTACAACGAGTAACGCAGTCAGGCGGCCCGCCAGTCGTGCAATCGGGCGCGTAGCGCGCTCACCCGCCGGATGGCGGTTGCTGGAGGCAAAAAAATTAGTATCCACAATAACTTACTAACGTTGACGAGCGGTCAACTGCCGTTTTTAGGTTGAACACACATGACCCAAATGACGCCTCCGGAGATCGTCTCCGAGCTTGAAAAGAACATCGTCGGCCAGGATCGCGCCAAGCGCGCTGTGGCCATTGCCCTGCGCAACCGCTGGCGCCGTGCTCAGGTGGACGAACCGCTGCGCAGCGAAATCACGCCCAAGAACATTCTCATGATCGGCCCGACGGGCGTCGGCAAGACCGAGATCGCGCGTCGGCTGGCGCGCCTCGCGAATGCGCCTTTCATCAAGATCGAGGCGACCAAGTTCACCGAGGTGGGCTATGTCGGGCGCGATGTCGAGACGATCATCCGCGATCTGGCCGAGACCGCGATCAAGGATGGACGCCAACGGGCGATGAAAGCGGTGCGCGACCGCGCGCTCGACGCCGCCGAAGACCGCGTGCTCGACGTGCTGTTACCGCCGGCGCGTTCGGTGGCGGCGGGCGACGAGCCGCCGCCGCCGGACAACACCACGCGGCAGAAATTTCGCAAGAAGCTGCGCGAGGGCGAACTCGACGACAAGGAAATCGAGATCGAAGTATCGATGGGTGGTATAAGCGCCGAAATTTTTGCGCCACCGGGCATGGAAGAACTCACCAACCAGCTGCAGGGCATGTTCCAGAATCTGGGCGGTGGGAAGAAAAAGTCGCGCAAGCTGCTGATCAAGGACGCACTCAAGTTGCTCGCCGACGAGGAAGCGGCGCGCATGATCAACGACGAGGAGGTCAAGGCCGCCGCGGTGCAGAGCGTCGAGCAGAATGGCATCGTCTTTCTCGACGAGATGGACAAGATCGCCTCGCGCTCCGAAGGGCAGGGCATCGACGTGTCGCGTCAGGGCGTACAGCGCGATCTGCTGCCGCTGGTCGAAGGCACGACGGTGAGCACCAAGTACGGCATGATCAACACCGATCACATCCTGTTCATCGCCAGCGGTGCGTTTCACCTCGCCAAACCGAGCGATCTGATCCCCGAGTTGCAGGGGCGCTTCCCGATCCGTGTCGAACTCGATTCACTCTCGGTGGAAGATTTCGAGCGCATTCTTACGGGCACCGATGCCTGCCTCACACGCCAGTACGAAGCACTGCTGGCGACCGAGGAGGTGACGCTCGATTTTCGCAGCGACGGCGTCCGGCGGCTCGCCGAAATCGCCTTTCAGGTCAACGAGACGACCGAAAACATCGGCGCGCGGCGCTTGTATACGGTGATGGAAAAATTGCTCGAAGAAGTGTCTTTCGACGCCAGCCGGGTAGGCCTCGACGCGCTGGTGATCGACGCTGCTTATGTCGACCTGAAACTCGAAACGGTGGCGGAGAGCGAGGACCTGGCGCGCTACGTGCTGTAGCCGGCAGGCGTCTCTAGTCCCTGGCAAAAACGGGGCGCTCATGCGCCCCGTTTTCGTGTCACGCCGCATGTGTGCCGACGGCGCGGTTAGAATCGACGCTCCACCCAGCCGGGCGCTTCGCCATGCTCGTTCGCATCATCGAGATTCTGTTCCCGTTGTTCGCTATCGTCGGCCTCGGGTATGTCGTCGGGCGTCGCAAGAAGCCGCAACTGGCGCACGCCAACGCGCTCAACATGGATGTGTTCGTGCCGGCGCTGATCTTCGCTGCGCTGGCCGGCAAGCCGTTTCAGCCCGAGAGCGATGTCCGCCTCATGCTCGCCACGCTGGTGCTGGTGATTGGTTCCGGTCTTGCCGCCTGGGCGCTGGCGCGTGTCACCGGCATCCACGCAAAAACGCTGGTGCCGCCGATGATGTTCAACAACTGCGGCAATCTCGGCCTGCCGCTGGCGGTGCTCGCCTTTGGCGACAAGGCGCTGGCACCCGCGGTGGTGATGTTCATGGTTTCCAACCTGGCGCATTTTTCGTTCGGCGCCTGGCTGCTCGATCACAATGCGCGCGTGCTCACCATCTGGAAGATCCCGTCGGTATTCGCCACCTTCGCCGGCGTAGCGGTGAGCGTCAGCGGGTTCGACATCTGGCCGCCGCTGTTGCTGTCGATCCGTATGCTGGGGGAAATTTCCATTCCGCTGATGCTCTTCGCGCTCGGCGTGCGGCTCACCGATTCGCGCATCACCGCGATCGGTATCGGCGTGCTCGGCGCCGTAGCGCGGCCGCTGATCGGCATGGCGCTGGCGGGCCTGTTGCTGCTGTTCTTCGACTTCCCGCCGCAGGAACGCGCGCTAGTGCTGGTGTTCGGCGCTTTGCCGCCGGCCGTGCTCAACTACATGTTTGCCGAACGCTACGATCAGGAACCCGACAAGGTGGCCTCGATGGTACTGGTCGGCAACCTCGCTGCGGTGGTCTTCCTGCCGCTGGCCCTGGCCGTCGTCCTGCCCTGAAAACGGAGTTAACACGAGATGACCGAACCGCTCTATGTCGAAGATGCCTACGCGCAGCGTTGCGAGGCGGTGGTGGTGGATGCCGCGGCGGGGCGGATCGTGCTCGATCGCACCGTGTTCTATCCCACCGGTGGCGGTCAACCCGGCGATACCGGGCATCTGCTGCTTGCCGGGGGCGCAGTGATCGAGGTGCTGGGCACAATCAAGGGCGAAAACGGCGAGGTGGTGAATGAGATTGACGCGCTGGCGGTGCTGCCGCGCCCCGGTACGCCGGTCACGGCATGCATCGACTGGTCACGCCGCCATCGGCTGATGCGCTTTCACACCGCGCTGCATTTGCTGTGCGCGGTGGTCGGTGCGCCGGTGACCGGCGGGCGCATGAGTGAAACCAAGGCGCATCTGGATTTCGACGTCGATATGAGCGCGCTGGTCGCGGCTGACATAGAAGCGCGCCTCGTGGCGCTGGTAGCTGCGGATTCGCCAGTGGAGTCGGGAGAAATCACCGAGGCCGCGCTCGATGCCGATCCGGGGCTGGTGAAGACGCTGTCGGTGCACCCGCCGCGCGGGCAGGGTACGGTGCGCACGATCCACATCCCCGGCGTAGATCTGCAGCCCTGCGGCGGCACCCACGTCAAGCACACCGCCGAAATCGGCGCGCTCAAGGTGGTGAAAATCCGCAGCGAGGGCAAGCGCAACAAGCGCGTGACAATCGCTTTCGCCGAGCCGGGCTGAGGTTCCGGCCAGACTTGTGTCGCCAAAATCCGACGCCCACCCGTCACCTTTGTTTTGCCGCGTGTACTTGCCCTCATTGGCCTGAGGGGCGATAGTGACCCTTCCGGACTGCCTTTGATTGATCGGGCGGCCAGTTGATAACAAGGAGGTTAGGATGAGTGTTGCACGCGTTACCGAAATTACTGCCGAATCGAAGAAGAGCTTCGCCGATGCCATGGACAAGGGCATTTCACGCGCCAGCAAGACGCTCAAGAATGTGCGCGGCGCCTATATCCAGGATCAGAAACTGATTGTGGACAAGGGCAAGATCGTGGGCTATCGCGTGGTGATGAAGGTCACCTTCGTGCTCGCATAGAATTCGCGCGCCTCACGGCGTAGAGAACGGCCGGACAGATCATCTGTCCGGCCGTTTCACGTTTACGGCTGGCGCGGCGAGCGCATCAGTACGAGTTCTTCGGCGCTGGTCGGATGCACCGCCAGCGTGCGGTCGAGGTCGGCCTTGGTGGCGCCCATGGAAATGGCCACGCCGAGCGCCTGGATGATCTCGCCCGAATCGGCGCCCAGCAGGTGGGCGCCGAGCACCTTGTCGGTCTCCGCATCCACCACCAGCTTCATGTAGGCGCGTTCCTCGCGGCCGGCCAACGTGTGCTTCATGGGCCGAAAATCCGATTCGAAAATCGTCACCGTGCGTCCGGCCTGAATAGCGTCGGTTTCGGTCAGGCCGATGGTGCCGAGCGCCGGCTGGCTGAACACCGCGGTGGCGATGAGGCGATGGTCGACCGTGCGCGGCGTACCGCCAAACACAGTGTCGGCCACAGCGCGCCCTTCGGCGATCGCCACCGGCGTGAGGTTGACGCGGTCGGTGACATCGCCGACCGCGTAGATGTTGTCGACCGAGGTCCGCGAGTCGGCGCCGACCTCGATCGCGCCGCTGGCGGCGTTCACGCGGATGCCCAGCGCATCGAGGCCCAGCCCTTCGGTGTTGGGACTGCGACCCAGCGCCTGCAGCACCGCGTCGGCCTCGACGGTGTTGCCGTCGCGGGCGATGGCGCGGATGCCGTTGGCGGTGCGCTCGAGCTTTTCCACCGCAAAGCCGGGGCGCAGGGTGATGCCGCGGGCAGCCATCGCCGTCGCCAACCGGTGGCGCACGTCATCGTCGAAGCTGCGCAAGGGCATTTCGGCGCGGTAGGCCAGCGTCACCGCGCTGCCGAAGCCGGCAAAAATGCCGGCGAACTCGACCGCGATGTAGCCGCTGCCGAGCACCAGCAGGCGGCGCGGCTGTTCGGTGAGATCAAGCAGTTCGTCCGATGAGATGGCCAGCGACAGTCCGTCGACCGGCGGCTGGCTCGGCCGGCCGCCGGTGGCGATGAGAACGTGTCCGGCGGTGACCCGGCGCCCGCCCACCTCGACGGTGTGCGCGTCGATCAGCCGTGCCTGCCCTTCGAGCAGGGTGACGCCGGCATCGACCAGCATGCGGCGATAAATGCCCTCCAGCCGTGCGGTTTCGCGGTTTTTGGCCTCGATCAGCGTGCGCAGATCGAAATCGGGCGGCACGCCCGACCAGCCGAAGCCGGTCGAGTCGGCAAAAGCGTCCGCAAACTGCGAGGCGTACATCAGCAGCTTCTTCGGCACGCAACCGCGGATCACGCAGGTGCCACCGACGCGGTCGCCCTCGCAAATGGCAACCCGCGCGCCATGCGCCGCAGCGCGCCGGCTGGCGGCCACGCCACCCGAGCCGGCGCCGATGGTAACGAGATCGAAATCGAATGAGGACATGCACAACCCCTGAGAGCCAAAATAGTGATGCGCCGAAGTGTAGCAGCGCCGCGCCATTGGCCGGCTTGACGATCGGTGCCAAACGGTGCTGCCCATGCAATCGCAGGTGTGCGGGGAGCTTGTTCCTCAGCGGCAATGTGTGGCCGGCTTGATTGGTCGGGTGTTGCCAGGTCGGTTTGCGGGGTGACGGCGTCAGCGATTCCAACCAATTCAGGCCACTCGGTGTGTCGTCCTTCAGTGCGGAAATTTCGTGTTTCGAAATGTAAGCAAACTGCCCCCAGTTGCGTTCGAACAGGTCGATCTCATGGTTCGCCACACCTTCAACCTTGCAAGCGAGCGACCCGTTTCCGTGCCCGACCATCGGTGTGGATCGGCATGATTCAGGGCCTTTCGGAGTGCTTACGATTGCGGTCGTCGGCAGCACCAACCGCATGACGCGAGCGTGACATACGTCACATTTATGGCGGGCACCTCACGCGTTTCTTTCCATACGCCGAAAGTAAGTTTTTGACACCAGAAGCGTTGCTCCGTGATCTGTAAATTCTATTTAAAAGCAATTAGTTATGTGACGATACTGGTCGTAAAAAACGAAGGTGAATACGACCAAAGCACACCCAGTGGTGCTAGTCGCTGTTCCACCGCGAGACACGTTCAAAAATCTCACTGTGAAGCTATCATAAGTCACTGATGACAAAAGAGAAATTGTAATGTGAAGACGTTTTTTAGCGATTTCCTGGGCCTGTAGCTGTGTCAACAATAGAACAGCTTACGTTGACGTCAATCGCAAACACGCGATGCATAGAATCGGAACGTCAAGCAATACAGTGGCTTGTGCCCGTTCGGGGCGCTTGGTCCGAATCTTGCGTCGTCTGTTCCCGGAGGGCCGGCGACTTTGCCGGTCCCACAAATTGAACAAGGGAGAAAGGCAATGAGACTGACGCTGATTTCAGCTGCATTTGCGCTTGCGTTCGGTGTATCTGGGGCCGTGCAAGCCAACCCGGTGGTCAACGGTAATTATGCTGGCCAAGGCGCCGGCGACGACACCGTGGATCAATCATCCACAGCGAATTCGACGCAGGGCAACGGCCCCAACGCGAATGAGTTTTCGAAGGTCAACGTGGGTAGCCGCAATACCGACACGTCCGACGTCAACAACAACAAGAGCGCTGGCGACAACCGCGACAATTATGGCGCTGCCACCGCTCAGGACTACGGCAATGCCGCCGCGAACAACGGCAGCACGGCGACCAGCAGCTTCAGCGACGCGTTCAACACCAATCGCGTTGTAGCACGGACGACACTCGAAGGCACCGTGTCGGGCAATGCAATCAACAACATCGGTAACGTCGTCTCGAACAGTGGCAGCGCCAATGGCGCAGCGGCTGGCGACGGTGGCAACGGCGGCAGCGGCACCGGCGGCAACGCGACCGGCGGCAACGCCACCGGCGGAAACGGTGGTAACGGTGGTCAAGCCGGTAGCGGCGGTAGCGGCGGTGCTGGCGGTTCCGGTGGAACGGCCACCAATGGCAACGCAAACGCTGGTGACGTGACCAACGGTGGCGCCTCGAATGGCAGCGCAAACGCCGGAAACGGTGGTAATGG
>CBDTZF010000110.1:0-8112 GCA_965364825.1 uncultured Rhodocyclaceae bacterium
GCGGCATCAGCAATTCAGGACCAGCTCGCCGGGGTCGTCCAGCAGCTCTTTCACCCTCCCGACAAACCGTGCCGCCTCGGCGCCGTCGGCGACGCGGTGATCGAAGGTCAGACAGACCGGCAGGCATAGCGCGACTTCGATGGTGTAATCGTCAATGTCGCCGCGCACCAACTGACGCAACTCGGCTCGCGCGATTCCGAAAATCGCGGTCTGCGGTGGGTTGATGATCGGTGCCAGCCCGGTGCCGCCGATCATGCCCAGATTGGTCAGCGTGAAGGTCGCACCGCGCAAATCCCCGGGTTTGGCCGAGTTGGCGCGCAGTCGCTCGCCCAGTTCGCTCAGCTCGAGCGCCAGATCGGCGATGCTCTTGTGACCCGCATCGCGCAGCACCGGCACCAGCAGGCCGCGTTCGGTATCGAGCGCCACGCCGATGTTGTACTC
Organism: uncultured Rhodocyclaceae bacterium; assembly: GCA_965364825.1. Taxonomy (GTDB): domain Bacteria; phylum Pseudomonadota; class Gammaproteobacteria; order Burkholderiales; family Rhodocyclaceae; genus Nitrogeniibacter. The sequence goes on from CBDTZF010000110.1 coordinate 442, forward strand.
CGCCAGTTGATGCACCGCGCAGGCATCGGCGTCGAAGGTGGCGTTGAAGTTCGGAAAATCGGTCAGCGTGATGGCCAGCGCCTTGACGATGAAGGGCGTCAACGTCAGTGCACCGCCCTGTTTCTCGATCTCGGCCGCATGTTCGCGGCGAAGCCGTTCCAGCGCGGTGATCTCGATCATGTCCTGATGCGTGACATGAGGTATCTCGCGCCAGGCCTGCGCCATTCGTCGCGCCATGGTGCGGCGAAGTGAGCGCAATTCAACCACCTTCACGCCTTCCGTGGGTTCCGCCTCCTGGGCCGCCGCCTCGTCGCCTCCGGTGGCAGCCTTCACATCCTCCTCGAGAATGCGGCCATCTTCGCCGCTGCCCTCGATTTCGGACAGGTCGACGTCCATCTCACGCGCCAATCCGCGCACGGCCGGCGTGGCAAGCACTTTCTTCTTGGCCGATGATCTGGCACCGCCTTTCGACGCGGCCGATGGCCTCGCTTCCGGTTTCTTCCCGGGCGCTTCAGCTTCGTTGGACGCGTCGTCGTCCTCCTTTGCGAAATCTTCACGATCTTGCGACGGCTCGTTCCCGGTGGGCTCTTTCGAATCCTCCGTTTCGTCAACGTCGGCGTCATCGGTCTGCTCGTCATCATCCCCATCGGTATCGCGTTTTTCGCCCGCATCCCTCCCGGCATCCTGCGCTTCGTCGTCAGTGCTCCCGGCCCCACTCTCATCAAACACCATCAGCACATCGCCGACCGTTGCGATATCGCCAACGGCAACCCGGATCTCCCGCACTTCGCCATCTACCGGCGCGGGGAGTTCCACCGCGGCCTTGTCGGTCTCGGCGACAACGACGGTGTCGCCTTCGGTCACGTGGTCGCCCTTCTTGACTGGGATTTCGAGGATCTCTGCCTCGTGGATACCTTCGCCGGGATCCTGCAAGCGGAATTCATGCGTCATCACAAATCTCCTAATACTCGAGAACCGACCGACATACGCCGAGGATGCGTGCGCAATCGGGCAGATAGCGCTGTTCGCGGGCGAAATAGGGCACGGGCACGTCCGGCCCCGCCACCCGCCCCACCGGGGCTTGAAGGCTGAGGAACGCGCCCTCCATCACCCGCGCGGCGATCTCGCCGCCGGGGCCATAACTGAGCGGCGCCTCGTGAACCACCACGCAACGCCCGGTCTTGCGGACCGAAGCCACGAGTGTCGGCCAGTCGAGCGGCGAGAGCGAGACGAGGTCGATCACCTCGGCACCGATGCCGTCCCCGGCGAGCGCCTCGGCGGCCTCGACCGCACGCGGCAACATGGCGCCCCAGGCGACGATGGTGATATCGTCGCCCTCGCGCACCGTCACCGCCTTGCCGATCTCGGCCACTTCCTCGTCGTCCGGCACCTCCTCGCGGAAGGCGCGGTAGCTGGCTTTCGGCTCGAAAAACACCACCGGATCGGGATCGCGGATTGCCGCCACCAGCAGCGCGCGGGCATTGCGCGGACCCGAGGGCACGACGATCTTCAGCCCCGGCATATGGGCATAGAACACCTCGCGGCTTTCCGAGTGATGCTCCAGCGCCCGCACCCCCGCACCATAGGGAATCCGCACCGTCATCGGCACATGCAGCGCGCCCTGCGTGCGCCATCGCATCCGCGACGCATGCGATTCAAGCTGGTGAAACCCCAGATAGGCAAAGCCTGAAAATTGCATTTCAGGCACCGGGATCAGCCCGCGCATCGCCATGCCGATGGAAAACCCCAGAATGCCGCTTTCGGCCAGCGGCGTATCCATCACCCGCTCTTCGCCAAATTCCTCGATCAATCCCTTGGTGACGCGGAAGATGCCACCATCGACGCCAACATCCTCGCCCAACAACACGACACGCTCTTCGCGCCGCATCTCCTGACGCAGCGCAAGATTGATCGCCTCGACCATCGTCAGCTCAGCCATTGGACCAACCTCCGGGATTCTGTCCGTTTTCCATCCGCTTGCGCTGGCGTTCCAGTTCCGGCGTCTCGGCAGCGAAGATATGGGCAAACATCGGGCTCGTTTCCTCCAACGCCTTGATACGTTCGGCGGTGCTTTGCCAGGCGGTTTCGATCTCGTTCTTGATTTCGTCCTCCATCGTGGAAACGGCATCGTCATCGAGCAGACCCTGCGCTTTGAGCCATTTTCCAAAACGCTCGATCGGATCGCGCTTGCGCCACGCCTCGACCTCTTCGTCCTCACGGTAGCGGGTCGGGTCGTCGGCAGTGGTGTGCATTTCCATCCGGTAGGTCATGCATTCAATCAGGCTGGGCCTGCCTTCCGAGCGGGCGCGTTCGGCAGCCTCGTGCGCGGCGACATAACAGGCGAAAATGTCGTTGCCGTCCACCTGTATGCCGGTCATGCCGTACGCAATCGCCTTTTGCGCCAGCGTCTTCGAACGGGTCTGGTGGGCGCGGGGGACAGAAATCGCGTACTGATTGTTCTGACAGACGAAAACCACCGGGCAGTTGAATACGGCGGCAAAGTTCATGGCCTCGTGAAAATCGCCCTCGCTGGTGGCGCCGTCGCCAAAATAGGTCATCGCGATCTCGTCCGATCCAAGCATCCGCGCTGCGTGGACGATGCCGGCGGCCTGCAGCATCTGCGTGCCGACCGGAACCGACAGCGGCGTCATACGGCGATCTTTCACCATCGCGCCGCCCTCGTTATAACCAGCGTCATACAGCAGTAATTCGACGGGATCAGTGCCGTGCCAGAGATGCGCCGCTGTTTCGCGGTAGGACGGCACGAACCAGTCGTCGGGTTGCAGCGCGGATATGGTCCCCACCTGCGCCGCCTCTTGGCCGTTCACCGGCGCGAAAGTACCGATCCGCCCCGAGCGTTGCAGCTTCAGCCGCCGTTCATCGAAGCGTCTCGCCATCAGCATCGTCCGAAACCCCTTCAACAAGAGATCGTCGGGAATATCCGGCACCAGATCGGAGTCCGCGTCGCCGGATTCGTCGAGGATCGACAGATAATCGATCTGGATGCCAAGATCGAGATGTTCTCTGGGCATGGTGCCCTCCTTTAGCGTGAAATAAAGCGGCGATGGCGTTGAGCCGGATTCATCCGGCCACCGGCGCCTCGCCGGACATCGTGGCGGGCTGAAACCCGCGCTGGATATGTTGCGCCCGCGTCGCCTTCCATGACCACGACGGCGACGTCAACCGCCATGATCGTTAACTCATAACCCGGCATCGGCGGAAATGTTCCATCCCGACCGGCGCCACCAAGGCTTAGGCGCTCCGGTCCCGCTCGAGATCGTTCGGCGCCTGACGCATTGCGCCGAGGATCAAGCGGTCGGCAGCGCTCTCGTCGCTATCGGGAACATCCCAGCCAAAGATGGCGCGGTATTTCTCAAGCACTTTGCTCATGTCGTGCACGATCTGGTGGCGGTGGTTCTCCAGTTCGGCGGCTTCAATTGTTCCCATGATGTTACTCCTCGAAATGGTGGCGTCTGGGCTCGACGCCGTGGCCGGGCATTGAGCGTCTGCGCGTACAAACACCGCTTCCACGTTTAATGGCGAGGGTCTGCATGCTTGCCGGCGCCTTTCGGTTCAATCGCCTTGTCCACCGGCGCAACGACGCGGCGCGACCGCCTTCTGGCGGCCGGTTTTTGAGTGCCGCCGGACAGCAACTGCGTCAGCTGCGACAGGCGCTTGCTTTCGATCGTATTTGGAGGCCCGCCGGCGGCGACAACCGCACGCACTTGATCCAGCAAGACCTTGCGTGTATCGGCCGTGGGCACGAGATCGGCGATCGCGTCCACCGCGCGTTCGCGTTCGCCTTGCAGGATGGCGATCTGGTCGCGCACCACGGTCTTGAACTCAGGCAGTGACAGGTGCATGACCTGCTTGCGCGCCTCGTTCAGGGCCAGCGCCGAGCGCTGCTCAATGACGCGCTCGGCCGCGGTTGCATACAGCACCGCCCGCGTCAGTGCCTCGTCGAAGCCGCCGCTGTGCAGCCTGGCGGCGTAATCGTCGGCCTGCTGCTGGCGCATCTGCTGCTTTTCGGGCGAGTCGGCGGGCAGCGGGCGCACGGGCGCATCGGCGGAGACGCCGAGCAGCGCCTGCACGAAGGGTGAACCATAGAGACCGAAGAACATCTGCTCGACCATCTGGTCGCGCGCGACACGGTACGCCTCAAGCGCCGTCGTGATCTGTGTCGACACCTGAGTCTGTATCGCCAGGAAAGGGTTGTCGTTCGCCACCGGCTGGCGCTCAGCGGCCGCTTTGGCGGCCAGCGCCTGCACCCCGTTCATCCACGGGTTGCCGTCGGCGAACATCGTGTAGCCCAGACGCAGCGGGTTCAGCTTGCGTACCCATTCGGCACCTTGCTCGGTGACGACGGCGCGCACGAAGGGCTGGACGAGGGTGCGGTACAAGGCCAGGTTGCGTTCCGAGAGGCGTGCCACGGCAGCGAAGGCACGGTCGTCCTCGGGGCTGTTGCGGCCCAATGCGCGAATATCGTCGAGCGTGCGCAGCTCGAAGCGGGCCGTCCAGTCGCCGGTGACGAAGCGCGCGTCCGCGTCGTCCGGCCTCGGCTCGAGCACCATTTCATGCAGCCCCGGCGGCAGGCAGTCAATGACGTCCATCAGCTGCACGAATTCCTCGTCTTCCTTGGCCCCGACCCGGGATGAGACGAACAGTGCGAGATGGCCAATCTCCTGGGCAACGCAATAGACGATGGTCCGCCCGCTGGCGCGGATGGCGTCGACGTCGCTGTACAGGTCGAGGATCCAGCCCAGTGCCTGCGGCGGCGGGCTGATGTTGTCGCCCAATGAGGTGAACACGATGATCGGCGATGTGATGTTGCGCAGGTCGAATGTGGTGCCGTCGTGTGCCTGAAGTTCGTTGCGCGTGAGCTTGTCGCCGATGAACAGGTTGTCGACGAGGAACTGGATCTCGTCGCCGCCGAGCTGGATGAAATCGCCCCACCATTTCTCGAACTCAAGGTAGCGCTGGGCGTCGGTGTCGATGTGCGCGTAGACCTCGTATTGCTTGCCCCACAGCCAGTTGGCGGGATTCAGGCTGTTGAAATTCTGGATCAGTGCCGTGCCGTCGAATTTACCGTTGCCCAGGTCACTGGCGAATGCGGTGAGCCAGCTGCCACCGAGCAGGCCGCCCGCGTAGCGCATTGGACTCTTACCGTGCGCACCCTGCCAGTACGACATTGGCGATCCGGCGACCAGGCAGGGCCCGTACAGGTCGGGGCGCAGCACGGCGCCCATCAGCGTCTGGTAGCCGGCCTGGCAGTTGCCGATCGCGAACGGCCGCGGCGCGTCCGGGTGCAGCGAGACCACCTTCTCGAAGAACTCGACCTCACCCTCGACCACATCGAGAAACTGCTGGCCCGGCACCGGCTCGGCGCCGAAGCCGATGAAATACACCGGGTGGCCGGCGGCCAGCGCATCGCCGATCTCGCTGTCGCACTTGAAGCCACCGATGCCTGGACCCTGGCCGGCGCGCGGGTCGACCACCACCACCGGCCGCTTGCACGGATCGATCACGACGCCCGGCGGCGGCACGATGCGCGACAGCGAATAGTTGGTGGGCCGCGCCAGCGAGCGACCGCTCATGATGACCTCATGGTCAAAGCGCAGCACAGTGGCCAGCGGCCGCGAGGTGATCTCGACTTCCTCATTGCCGCGCTGGCGCAACAAGTCGAGGAAGAGCACACCGCGCTGCATTGCGTCGATGGCGTACGCGGGCAGATCGGCCGTCAAGGCGGCGGCCTGATCGCCGGATGATTCGGCGAAAGCGGGCCGGCTCAGTGGGAATTGTTGCGCGGCCGGTGCGGGTTTTTTCGTTGACTTGGTGGTCATGCGGGGCCTCCGTGGATCTTGCTGCGTTCAAGCCGATGATGATGACGACGGTGACGGTGCGTGGCGCCATCCCCGACGATGAGGAAATGGCACTGGCGGAACGCGCGCACGACGGCTCTCCACCCGCCACGAACGGAAGATCACAGGAAAGCCCGCCCGTTCATTGGCGTGGCGTGCGGCCTCACTTCGCGTCGGCGGCAATCTTCACCTCTTCCCGGCTGACATCTGCGATGACCTTCAGCTCGTTCCGGTCGTACTCGAACGAAATCTTGCGCATGGGAATGGCGACCCTGGTGTCGTCGATCCCGAGAAAGCCGCCGACGCTGACACTGATGGCAATTGCATTGCCGTTCTGATTGAGCAGGATGTCGGAAACATCACCGAGTTTTTCACCGCCTGTTGTATATGCGTCAGCATCCATGATCTTGCTGGCGAGCTTGACCCGGGTGAGGTCGACCTCGGAGGACAGAGCGACACCTTCCACCACCGGCGTCGCCGAGTGATCCGATGGGGTCTGGCCAACAGCCGGTAGCGCCAGCGTTGCGGACAAGATCAACGGCAGGAAAACGGCAGCTCGACGGCCCACGATGGTCGACATGGACACTCTCCTTTCTTTGACGACGCGTCGTGCAAAGGCCAACAAGGTTTGCAACATCCGGAAGCTTGCAACGTCAGTAATCAGGCAATCAGAACGTAGTCGAATACGCAAGCATCGTGCCATCGCACGACCCGTGCGACTCCGTCGCACAAATGACCATCGATGCGCGCCGCCGGACAGAAGCGGCGCATATGCACCACGCGTTCGGGGATTTTCAACCGCAGGCGAAGCGGACGTCGCGCCCTCGCAGGTGACTGTTTGAACGGTTTTCAGGCTCAACCAGGAAACGACATGCCTGCGGATTGCTCCTGCAGGATCGGACTCGCTGGACCGCTCGCTCGGCAGTGGCGCCGAATACTCCACCTCAAGGTGCGAACCTGGCATTTCGCTTGCTTGGATAGGCTTGAGTCCGTGCCGTGGCGGCATGGATGAATCCCCAACCGTCATTGATGAGTCGATCCCATGGACACCAATAAAGCGAGATCCCTGAATTTTCCCTTGTCCGCCGCGGCGCTGGCCGTTGCGTTCGTCGTGTCGGCAGCGACTGTGTCCGCCGCCGACAATCCCGTCAGTGCAGAGCCGTCAAGCAATGCGCAGCAGATCCGGCTGAATGACGATGAGACGGTCGCCCAGTATTCAGGATGGGACGATCCCGACATGTCGCGTATCGCCGTTCACGGCAGGCGTGCCCTGATGCGTCAGGTTCAGGCGGCCAATGCCGATCTGGCGCAGAACAAGATCGGCGCCGCGCGCCGCGCGCTGGATGCGGCGGACGGTTTTGCCCAGGGCCTGCAGCTTATGATCCCTTACACCGTGGTGGTCGATGACATCCGCAACGTAAAGCACGAACTGCTGGTCTCGAGCGCCGATGTGGCCGTCAACGATCTGCTGCCTATCCATGCCAGTCTCAACGAAATGGCCGAGTTCGCACCGCGTCTCGCAGGCAATGCAAAATCCAGAGTGGATGAGGCCGTCGTTCAGGCCCGGAACGGTGATAAAAAACAGGCTGCGAAAACGCTCGAAGAAGTGGCGGCTGAAATTTCGGCGACCACCGTCTACCTGCCCGTGCTGTATGTCGAGCGTCAACTCAATGCCGCGCTCAACGCGCTCGATCAGGATCCGCCCGACGTCAAGATGGCGCAAAGCGCGGTCGACAACACGCTGCTCAGCCTGCAGCATTCGCGCGTAAACATGTATATCTTCCCCGACGAAGAAGCGGCCGGAAAAACGACG
>CBDTZF010000111.1:0-8101 GCA_965364825.1 uncultured Rhodocyclaceae bacterium
TTCATCGGTCTGCAGGGCATGATCGATCCGCCGCGTCGTCGTGCCGCCGAGGCCGTCAAAACCTGCCATCTGGCGGGCATCGAAGTGAAGATGATCACCGGCGACCATGCTGCCACGGCCCTGGCGATCGGTCAGCAAATCGGCATTGCGCGGGAAGGCGACGCCGCCATCAGCGGTCGCGACCTGGCGGCCATGAGCGACGCGCAGCTCGATGATGTGGTCGGCGGCACACGCGTCTTCGCGCGTGTCGAACCGGCGGAAAAACTGCGCCTGGTGCGCGCATTGCAGCATCGCGGCGCGGTGGTGGCGATGACCGGCGATGGGGTCAACGACGCGCCGGCGCTCAAGGCGGCGGACATAGGCGTGGCGATGGGCATGGGTGGCACCGACGTGGCCAAGGAAGCGGCGGACATGGTGCTGACCGACGACAACTTTGCCACCATCGAGGCGGCGGTCGAGGTCGGCCGCGGCGTGTACGACAACCTTGTCAAGTTCATCACCTGGACGCTGCCGACCAACTTCGGCGAAGGGCTGGTGATTCTCTGCGCGATCTTTGCCGGCGTGACGCTACCGATCACGCCGCTGCAGATTCTGTGGATCAACATGACCACCGCAGTGTTTCTTGGCTTGGCGCTGGCGTTCGAGCCGATCGAAACCGATGTGATGCGTCGTGCGCCGCGCGTGCCGAATCAGCCAATCCTCGATGGCGTGCTGATCGGGCGTATCGTGCTGGTCGGCACCATCATGCTCGCCGGCTCCTTTGGTTTGTTTGTGCGCTGGCAGGGGATCAGCGGCTCCGATGCGCTGGCGCGCAGCGTGGCGGTCAATGTGTTCGTGATGGTCCAAATTGTCTACCTGTTCAACTGCCGCAGCCTGCGCCGGCCATTGTGGCGCATCAATCCGCTAAGCAATCCGTGGGTGTGGGGCGGTGTCGGCATCACGGTCGCGCTGCAGGCGGTGTTCACCTACGTGCCATTCATGCAGCGCGTGTTCGAGACGGCGGCGGTACCGCCGGCAGCGTGGCTCGAGATCGTCGCGGTCGGCATTGTCGCGCTGATCGTGGTCGAGGCGGAGAAGGCGCTGCGCCGGCCGCGAGCGTAGGGTGCAATGTTCCAAGGGAATTGCACCTTGCAACGGGTGAATGGTGCAATACGGCTGCGCCTATTGACACCCTACGGCCCGACCATCGGTGCACATTCCAATCCGTCATTCTCGCGAGAGATTCCGTAGGGTGCAATAACCGAAGGGCATTGCACCATTCAACCGTCGCACTGGCGAAACGGACGAGCGGCCAACTGCAGTTTCCGGGTTAACGCCGTAGAATTGCCTCTTTGCCCAAACGGGGCGCCCCGGCGCCGCCAGACCCATGCCCGAGAATAAACCGACGTTTCAGCAAACCATCCTCAATCTTCAGAACTTCTGGGGCGAGCGCGGTTGCGTGCTGCTGCAGCCCTACGATCTGGAAGTCGGCGCCGGTACCTCGCACACTGCGACTTTCCTGCGCGCCATCGGTCCGGAGCCCTGGAACGCGGCCTATGTGCAGCCGTCGCGCCGTCCCAAGGACGGCCGTTATGGCGAAAACCCCAACCGACTGCAGCACTACTACCAGTATCAGGTGGTGCTCAAGCCCTCGCCGTTGAACATCCAGGAGCTCTATCTGGATTCGCTGCGCGCCCTCGGCATCGATCCCATGGTGCATGACATCCGCTTCGTCGAGGACGACTGGGAGAACCCCACGCTCGGCGCCTGGGGGCTGGGTTGGGAGGTGTGGCTGGACGGCATGGAGGTCACCCAGTTCACCTATTTTCAGCAGGTCGGCGGCATCGACTGCAAGCCGGTGCTCGGCGAAATCACTTACGGACTCGAACGCCTCGCGATGTATCTGCAAGGCGTCGAAAACGTCTATGACCTGATCTGGTCGGTGGCCCCGGACGGACGCGAGGTGAGTTACGGCGATGTGTTCCATCAGAACGAGGTCGAGCAATCGACCTACAATTTCGAGCACGCCAACGTCGATTTCCTGTTCTCGCAGTTCGCCGGTTTCGAATCCGAAGCCAAGCGTCTGATGGAAGCGAATCTGGCCTTGCCGGCCTATGAAATGATGCTCAAGGCGGGGCACAGCTTCAATATGCTTGATGCACGTGGTGCCATCTCGGTGACCGAACGCGCCGCCTACATCGGCCGCATCCGCAACCTGTCGCGCAGTGTTGCAGCGGCATACTTCGCCTCCCGCGAGGCGCTCGGTTTTCCCATGTTGGCAAACGCCCCAACCGATTCCAAGGAGGCCGCGTGATGTCCGACGCGACCGTACTCGTCGAGCTGTTGACCGAAGAACTTCCCCCAAAGGCACTCCCGCGCCTGGGTGAGACCTTTGCGCGTGTCATCCATGAAGGTCTGGTGGCGCACGGCCTGGCTGCGGCCGACGCCGCCTGCCATCCATTCGCCTCGCCGCGACGCTTGGCAGTGACGATTGCCGGGGTGCGCGACGAAGCGCCGGCGCGCGAAGTCACCGAAAAACTGATGCCGGTGTCGGTGGCACTCGATGCCAACGGCGCGCCCAAACCGCCGTTGCTCAAGAAGCTTGCGGCCAAAGGCATCGACGAGGGCGAAATTCCCAAATTCGAGCGCCACATGGACGGCAAGACCGAGACGCTGTTTTACACCAGCGTGGTGGCCGGCGCGCGACTCGACGACGTGCTCGCCGAGGTGGTCAACCAGGCAGTCAAGGCGCTGCCGATTCCGAAGGTGATGCGCTGGGGCGCGGGCGAGGCGCAGTTCGTGCGGCCGGTGCACAAGCTCATCCTGATGCATGGTGCGCGCGTGGTTCCGGGCCGGGTGCTCGATCTGGAGGCCGGCAAAACCACCATGGGGCACCGCTTCATGAGCCGCGGCGAAATCGAACTCGCCAACGCCGACGCTTACGAAACCACGCTGCTCGCCGAAGGCAAGGTGATTCCGTCTTTCGCCGAACGTCGCGCGAACATCGAGGCGCAGCTGACCGCCGAGGCGCAACGTCAGCAGGCCAGTCTGGGCGAATACGCCGATCTGCTCGACGAAGTCACCGCACTGGTCGAACATCCGACGGTGTATGTGGGCGAGTTCGAGGCCGATTTTCTCGCCGTGCCGCAGGAATGCCTGATTCTCACCATGCGTGCGAATCAGAAGTACTTTCCGCTATTCGATGCCGACGGAACCTTGCGCAACCGTTTCCTGATCGTCTCCAACATGCATGTGTCGGACCCGAGCCACATCATCACCGGCAACCAGCGAGTGGTGCGCCCGCGTCTGGCCGATGCGCGCTTCTTCTTCGATACCGACCGCAAACAACCGCTGGCATCGCGGGTCGATCGCCTCGAAAACGTGGTCTATCACAACAAGCTGGGCAGCCTGCGCGCGCGCGTCGCGCGGCTTGAGCGGCTCGCCGGGCAGATCGCGGCTCAACTCGGCGCGGATCAAACGGCGGCGCAACGCGCGGCACATCTGTGCAAGGCCGATCTGGTCACCGAAATGGTCGGCGAGTTTCCAGAGTTGCAAGGCACCATGGGGCGTTACTACGCGCTTCACGACAAGGAAGGCGAAGTCGTCGCCGAAGCGATTGCGGCGCACTACCAGCCGCGTTTTGCGGGCGATGATTTGCCGCAGGGTAATGTTGCCGCCGCCGTGGCGCTGGCCGACAAGCTCGATGCGCTGGTCGGATTTTTCGGCATTGGCCAGGTGCCAACCGGTGACAAAGATCCCTTCGGGCTGCGCCGCGCGGCGTTGGGCGTGTTGCGTATGCTCATGGAAACACCCTTGCCGCTCGACCTTGGCGTGCTGGTCGATGCCGCTGCCGAGGGCTTCGACGATGGCGTGCTCAGCGGCGACTTCCGCGCCACTTTGCTCGCCTTCATGCAGGAGCGTTTGCGCCATTTGTTGCGCGAAGCCGGGCACGGCGTAGAGACGATCGACGCCGTCCTTGCACTCGATCCGGTGCGTATCGACCTGGTGCCGGCCAAGCTCAAGGCGGTGGCGGCGTTCCAGGCATTGCCCGAGGCTGAGGCCCTCGCCGCTGCCAACAAGCGCATCGTCAATATTCTGCGCAAGGCGGAAACTGCGCCGGGCGCGCCCGATGTGCTGCTGATGCAGGAGGCCGCCGAAAAGGCGCTGTTCGAACAACTCAATCAGGTGGCGCCCATGGTCGCATCGCATGTCGACGGCGAAGACTACACCGAGGCCTTGTGCGTGCTCGCCAGTCTGCGCGATGCCGTTGACCGCTTTTTCGACGAGGTGATGGTGATGGCCGAGGAGCCGCTTGTGCGGGCCAATCGCCTCGCGCTGCTGGCCGCGCTCGCGGCGCAGATGAATCGCGTCGCGGACCTTTCGCGCCTGTCGGCGTAAGCTGTCGCATTGCGTCCGATGTCGGGCGGGGAGTGCGTTTCATGAAGTTCATCGTTCTCGATCGCGACGGTGTCATCAATCGGGACTCCGATCAGTTCATCAAGTCGCCCGATGAATGGATTCCCATCCCCGGCTCGCTCGAGGCGATCGCCCGACTCAATCAATCCGGCTGGCGCGTGGTACTGGCGTCGAACCAGTCCGGCGTCGATCGCGGTTTGTTCGGCATGGACACGCTCAACGCGATCAACGCAAAAATGGTCGAGGCGCTGGCGCATGTTGGCGGACGTATTGAGGCGATCTTCTTCTGTCCTCACGCCGCCGACTCGACCTGCGACTGCCGCAAACCAAAGCCCGGTCTGCTCAAACAGATCAAAGCGCGCTTCAACGTCGATCTCGAAGGCGTGCCGACCGTCGGCGACAGCCTGCGCGACCTGCAGGCCGGCGTGGCGATGGGTTGCGTGCCTTATCTCGTACTCACCGGCAAGGGTAAGAAAACGCAAGATGATCCGGACCTCCCGCCCGATACGCAGGTGTTTCCGGATCTGGCCGCGGTCGTCGATTCCCTGCTCGACTAGTGATCCTGGAAACGGTAGCTGACCGTTTGTTGGCTTCGATAAATGTCTGAGCGCACGGACGATTTTCCTCGTGGCCGGCTTCACCCGCGTGGTGACAGCGCTACACGCCCGATTGCACGACTGGCGGGCCGTCTAGCAGCATTACCTCATTTAGCAACTGAGCTGGCACGGGCCACTCCTGCGTCCTTCCTCGCGCCTTGCCAGACGACCCGCCAGCCGCGCACCCGGGCGTGTCCAACTGCCGTTTCCAGGATGATCCCATGTCGCTGATACGTTCCGTGCTTTTCGCTCTCGTGCTGGTCGTCATCACGCCGCTGTATGCGCTCATTGCGCTAGCCGTCACACCGCTGTCGCCGCAACGGCGTTACCGGGTGATTGGTGGCTGGACGTCGATCGCGATGTGGTGTATCCGCTACATTCTCGGCATTCGCCATCGAGTGATCGGTACCGAGAACCTGCCGGATCGGCCGGCTGTTGTACTGTGCAAACATCAGTCGGCATGGGAAACCATCGCGCTGCAGCGAATCCTTCCGCCGATAAGTTTTGTCTTCAAGCGCGAACTGCTGCGTTTGCCGTTCTTTGGCTGGGGCCTGGCGCGCATGCCGAACATCGCCATCGATCGTGCTGCCGGCAAGGACGCGCTGGCGCAAGTGCTCGAGCAAGGGCGCGCGCTGCTCGATGAAGGTTTCTGGGTGGTCGTGTTTCCCGAGGGCACGCGGGTCGCGACCGGCACCACCCGACGCTACAAAGCCGGCGGCGCCTGGCTGGCCTCGCACACCGCAACGCCGGTGGTGCCGATCGCCCACAACGCGGGTGAGTTTTGGCGCCGCAATGCCTTCGTCAAGCAGCCGGGTGAAATCGTCGTCAGCATCGGCCCGGCGATCGACACCACGGAACTGAAACCCGAGCAAGTCAATAGGCAAGCCGAAGCCTGGATTGAAGCGGAAATGCGGCGGTTGTTCCCGTCGCACTATCCTGACGAGATGAACTGACGCCATCGAAGGCGTTCAGTGGTCAGGGCAACTGCACGAATGTCAGTGAACGCGTCGTACTCGATTCGTGCTCGACTTCCCTCACCCCCGGCCCGTCTCCCGGTGGGAGAGGGGAGAACGATACTCCGGTCGCAGCCCACGGAGCGCCGCCATCGGTCGGGCTCGGTAAAGGCCTTTCTCCCATCGGGAGAGGGGTTGGCGGTGAGGGAAACCTCGCGCGAATCAATCATGAGATTTCCCTGACAAGCCTCGCGATTGCGCGCAGCAGACGAAAAAAAGCCCCGCACATGGCGGGGCTTTTTCAACCGTTAAGGAAGCTGATTAGGCAGCTTTCTTGGCAACGGCTTTGGTCGTCTTCTGGGCGCTACCAACGGCCTTGACGGTCGCGTCGGAGGCAGCAGCAACGTTGGATTCGGCGATTTCAGCAACTTGCTTGGCAGCCTTGCTCATGTTGTCGTAAGCCGAGTTGGCGGCAGCGATGGCGGACTTGACAGCGGCCACGGCGGCGTCGGAACCGGCCGGTGCGTTCTTGGCGGCATTGTCGAGGGCTTCGGCGAAGTTCTTGTTCACTTCGGCCATCTGGCCTTCCAGCAGCTTCGACACTTCTTCCTGGCTCTGGGTGGCGATTTCATAAACGCTGCGTGCGTAGGCAACGGCTTTCTCGACAGCCGGCTGGGCTAGCGTGCTTTGCAGGCTAACGAATTCCTGAACGTCCTTGGCACCCATCAGGGCCTTGGTGTTGGCAACGCCGTCTTCCAGGAAGCTGCGTGCGGTGTTCAGGTTCAGGGCAGTCAGGCGCTCGGCGGTGGCGAAAGCGGCGTTGGTGACGGTCAGAACGTTTTCGACGTTGGCTTTGTTGGCGGCAACGATTTGCTCAGGGGTGGTAGCGAACATGGAGATTCTCCTTGATGTAGTAGGTATTTCACTGGTTGCTGCAGTGCAGCATGGGGTGAATTATACGGGTACCGACGGCAATGTCAACTGGGTTTGGTGCGATGCACAAATTAAATTCGTTGCAAAAGTTTTCGTAAAACCAACGTGTTACCTCAGGATCGGCAACGGATCGGTTGCGGTGCATGAATCTGCGGGGGTGTGGATCGTGCGATGAAGCCACGGTTGTGGCGATGCGCCGCTGTCGCGGTGTGGCAGCGCGCTGGCGACCCGGACGAACGTCCGGGCCGAGAACAACGTTCAGCGGTGTTTGAACACAGGCTTGCGTTTTTCGATGAAGGCGGCCATGCCTTCTTTCTGGTCTTCGAGCGCAAACGCGGAATGGAACTGCCGGCGTTCGAACAGCAGCCCTTCGGACAAGCCGGATTCGTACGCCTGGTTGAGCGACTCCTTGATCATCATGACGATCGGTAGCGAGAAGCTGGCAATTTTCTCGGCCGCTTCGAGTGCTTCGTCGAGCAGGCGCTCGGGGGACACCACGCGCGACACCAGCCCCGCACGTTCGGCTTCCTGCGCGTCCATCATGCGCCCGGTCAGACACATGTCCATCGCTTTGGCCTTGTTCACGGCGCGCGGCAGGCGCTGCGTGCCACCGGCGCCGGGCAGGATGCCAAGCTTGACTTCGGGTTGGCCGAATTTTGCTGTATCCGCTGCAATGATGATGTCGCAGGCCATGGCCAATTCGCAGCCGCCGCCCAGGGCGTAGCCGGCGACCGCGGCGATGATCGGTTTGCGGCAGCTGCGGATGCGCTCCCAGTTGCGCGTGATGTAATCGCTCAGATACGCATCCATATAGGAAAACTTCGCCATTGCGCCAATATCCGCACCGGCGGCAAAAGCCTTGTCGGAACCCGTGATCACAATCGCGCCAATGCCGTCGTCGCTCTCGAAGGCGTCGAAGGCGGCGCCCAGCTCATCGACCAGCACGTCGTTGAGCGCGTTCATCGCCTTGGGCCGATTCAGGGTAATCAGGGCGACCCGGCCGCGGGTTTCGGTCAGGATGTTCTCGTAACTCATGGTTGGTTCTCCAGTCAGCGATCGGACAAGGGTCCGATCGGAATGTCATTAGGGTGAGTCGGCTTCCGCACCCTTGGGTTTGATGATGACCCGCACGCGTTCCTTGCCGCCACGATCGGCTTTCGCCGAGCCGCTGTTGGTGACGACGTACTGGCCGGTCTTGCCGTCGTAGTCGATGAACTGGCCGCG
>CBDTZF010000112.1:0-7944 GCA_965364825.1 uncultured Rhodocyclaceae bacterium
GCGCAGATCCTTCTCGTTGAGCAAAATAACGTTCGACATGGCGCCTCCTTTCATCTGGAACCCGGCACGGAAACCGTCCGGTCATTGCAATCAAGTGTAGGACGTCAAATTGCGCTTGCGTTTGTCCTAGTGCATTGCCGCCGTGATGATCACATTACGGAGTGAACCTGCGGGTACTGGCGGAACACGCTGGCGATGGTTTCGAGTGCGCCGAGCACGCGCACTTCGCTGCCCTCTACCCCCACGCACAGGCGGAACGCGTCGGGGCGCGGCGTGCCGCGCACCAGAAACGGGTCGGGCAGGGTGACCGCGATCTGCCGATGACGCAGTTGTTGCGCCAGGCTGTCGAGCTGCCAGTGTTCGGGAATGCGCAGCCATGCGGACATCGATTCGGGGTGCGTGCTGATGATGTAGTCTCCGAGCACCTCGCGCACCATCTGCTGGCGTCGTCCGAGAAGTTCTCGCTGCAGTTCGACCAGATGCCACGCGGTGCCATCGGCGATCCAGCGGGTGGCAATCTCGGCCAGTAGCGGCGTCGCCATCCAGCAGTTGACGCGCAAGATGCTCTCGGCGCGCAAGGCCAGTCGCTTGGGCAGGCTCAGATAGCCGGTGCGCAAGCCGGTCAGCACCGATTTGGTGAAGCTGGTGCAGTAACAACCCAGTTCCGGCAGGTGGTTGGAGATTGGTGTCGCGCGTTTCGATAGCAGCGCGCCGAAGACGTCGTCCTCGATCACATACACCCCGTAGCGTTCCGCAATGCGCGCAATCGCATGGCGGCGTGCATCGGGCATCAGCGAGGAGGTGGGATTGTTCAGATTGGGCGTGGTGAACAGCGCGGTAATGCGTTCGTTGGCGCAGATGTCTTCGAAATGATCCGGGTGGATGCCGTATTCGTCGGTATCGAGTCCCTTGAGCGTAAACCCGAGCACCTGCGCCAAGCCGATGACGCCGTGATCGGTGATATTTTCGCTCAACACCACATCACCGGGGCTGACCAGCGAGGCGAGTGCGATGAAGACCGCATGGGAGGTGCCATTGGTGATCAGTGTGGTCTCCACCGACGCTTCGTGACCCAGCGCGGCCATCCACTCGACCCCTGCCTCACGGTGATACTCAAAACCGGCGATCGGCCGGTAAGCGCGCATCCACGGCTGATCGAGCTGGACGGCCAGATCGGCACAGGCCTTGCGCCATAGGCGGCCATGTTCGGCGGTGTGCACCAGATGCACGATAGAGAAGTCGATCAGCGCGCGTTCGGCGCGGTCGAGCATATAGTCGGCCACCTTTTCGGTCACCGGCTTGGCTACGAAACTGCCGCGGCCGACTTCGCAGCGGATCAGCCCGTGCTGCTCCAGTTCCTTGTAGGCATTGGTGACCGTCTGCACGCTGATGCCCAGCGTCCGACCGACCTGGCGTTGCGGCGGCAGGCGTGTGCCTTCCGTGAGCACGCCGCTGTCGATGTCCCGGGTGATCGCCTCGACGAGCACCTTGTATTTGGATTCTCCGCTTCGAACCGCTTCAAGCGCCTTGCGCCATTGCTCCATCGGGAAGACTCCCTGGTCTGTTGCGGGTTACGCATCCGCTGCGCGTTCAGCGCTCCTCATTGCCCGCGCAATATGAACGCAAATTTGCATGCTCGGCGGTGTGTCGGCGCAGACCACGGCTGCTTTCCGCCAGCCCCGATTTGCTCCCCTCTCCCCCCAGGAGAGGGGCCGGGGGTGAGGGAAAATGGCCACCGTGCGGTACGCGGCGCAGGCATACACTTTCATGCGATCGGCCTGTGCTCATTGCCCGTCACCGCACACGATACTTCGATGAAGCGCCATGTCGATATTCGCGCCGCTCACCAGCACGGCGGTGATGCCCGGCGCCTCGATGCGGCCGGCGAGCAGGGCGGCGATGCCGACCGCTCCGCTGCCCTCGATGACGATCTGCTCGGCAGTGTAGGCGTGGCGAATGGCCGCCGCGATTTCTTCTTCCGACACCAGCACGGCATCGTCGACCAGCGTCTGCGCCATCTTGAAGGTGTAGCGGTTGTCGAGGCCGATGCCGCCGCCGAGCGAGTCGGCAAGCGTTTCCAGTTCCTCGACCTGCATCGGTTCGCCGGCCGCCAGACTGGCATGCATCGCGCAGCCGCGCTCCATGGTGACGCCGATCACGCGAATCTGCGGCGAGGCGCTCTTGAGTGCCAGCGCCACGCCGGCCAGCAATCCGCCGCCGGAGAGCGGCACCAGCACGGTGTCGATCGACGGCAGATCGTCAAGCAGTTCGAGCCCGACGGTGCCTTGCCCGGCGATCACGTCGGCATGATCGAAGGGCGGCACCAGGGTCAGTCCTTCGTCCTTGATCAGGCGCGCAACTTCGATTTCCGCTTCGTCCTGGCTGCTGCCGGTGATGTGTACCTCGGCGCCGAGCGCGCGAATGGCCTCGACCTTGTTAGACGGCACCAGCTTCGACATGCAGATCACCGCGCGCACACCGAGCCGGTGCGCGGCGTAAGCGAGCGCGCGGCCGTGATTGCCGGTGGAGACTGCAATCACGCCGCGGCTGCGTGCGTCTTCATCCAGGCTGAGCAGCGCATTGGTGGCGCCGCGCAGCTTGAAACTGCCGGTGATCTGGCGGCATTCGAGCTTGAGGTGCACGCTGCCGCCGGTGAGTTCCGAGAGGCTCGGTGAGTGCAGCAACTGGGTGTGCAGCACGTGACCGCGCAGACGATGGCGGGCGCGGTAGATGTCGATCGGTTGGATGTCGTCAGCCATGGATCTACGCTTTTGCCGGTGTACGAAAGAGCCGTCCCGGCGCGGCCGCGTCGGCTGCCTGGCCGGTGAGATGCAGCACGTGCCAGGCCATCGACTGGTTGCTGGTGACGACCGGGCGGCCGAGCCGTGCTTCAAGGCGTTCGACGGCAAGACTGGCGCGCAGCGCGGTGCATGAAATGAACAAGGCGTCGGCGTCGTCGTCCATTGCCGCGACGCCGGCCTCCACCAGCGTCTCGGGTGTGAGGGCGGTCATCGCGTAGTCGTCGTCCATGTCCAGTCCCGAGACGTTGATGACCTCGAGGCCACGGCTGGCGTAGTAGTCGCCGAGTGCGCGATTGACGTCAGTAAGGTAGGGCGTGAGGATCGACACGCGACGCGCGCCGAGATGGGCGAGCGCCGCGAGGCTCGCCGTCACCGGGGTGGTCTGGAAGCGGCACGGCCGCGAACGGGCGATCAGCGCAAGCGTTTCCGCTTCGCCCAGCGCGATGGTGCCCGAGGTGCAGCCATACGCCACTACGTCGAGGTCGAGCCCGGGCAGCAGATCGCGCCCGGCGCGCGGCAGATCGTCGCCTACGCGGCGCAGCGCTTCGAGGCTCATCGGGTTTTCATGGTGCACCCGGTTGCTGTAGAGGCCGACGGTATCCGGCAGCATGCGTCGCACGTCGGCCTCGGTACACAGATCTGTGCCCAGTGCGAGCAGGCCGACGCGCGCACGCACTGGGGGGGTCATCGGATCCTTGTGCGGAAGGATGTCGATTCTCATGTTGCTTATCCCTCGTCTACTGGAAGGCCATCCGTGGCAAGAACAGCGCGATGTCCGGCACCAACACCAGCAAGACCGTGACCAGCAGCAGGATGAGGATGAACGGCGGCGTACCGGCAATCACTTCCAGATAGGGTTTGCGGAAGATTGCGCAGGCGGTGAAGATGTCGCAGCCGAAGGGTGGCGTGCATGAACCGATGGCCATCTGCAGTGTGGCCAGCGTGCCGATCAGCACCGGGTCGATGCCGGCGGCATTGACCACCGGCATGAATATCGGCGTCAGGATGAGCGTCACCACAATCGGGTCGACAAACATGCAGCCGACGAAGAAGGACAGCGAGATCACGAACATGATCATGTAGGGGCCGGCGTCCGCCAGACCGATCGAGGCGATCAGTTGCTGCGGCAACTGTGCGAACGAAATGATCCACGAGAACGCCGCACCGGTGCCGACGAGGATGAATACGATGCCGGTAATCAGGCCGGTGGAGTAAGCAATGCTCGGGATGTCCGACAGCTTGACCGCGCGGTAGATGAACACTTCGAGAATGAAGGCGTAGAGCACCGCGATGGCGGCCACTTCGGTGGGGCTGAAGTAGCCCAGGTACAGTCCGCCGACGATCAGTACCGGGAACATCAGCGCCAACGACGCCTTGCGCGAGGCGCGCATCCGGTCGGCCCAGCCGATGCGTGGTGAGAGCGGAATCTTCTTGCGCCACGCGTACCACACCGAATAGGCACTGAACAGCAGCAGAATGAGCACGCCCGGGCCAATGCCGGCGATGAACAGCTCGCCGATCGACACCTTGCCGACGATGCCGAAGACGATCATGCCGATACTGGGCGGGATCATGAAGGCGATGTCGGAGGCGTTGATGATGAGCGCGGTAGTGAAGCGGTCGTCATAGCCGGCTTTCAGCATGCGCGGGCGGATCGGCCCGCCGATCGCCACCACTGTCGCCTGGGTCGAGCCCGAGATGGCGCCGAACAGCGTACATGCCACGGCGGTGGTGACCGCCAGACCGCCCTTGAGGTGACCGAAGAAGGTTATTGCCAGATCGAGCAGCCGGTTGGCGGTGTGCCCGCGCGTGACGATGTCGGCGGCGAGAATGAACATAGGCACCGTAATCAGCGCCACCGGACTGATGCCGCTGATCATCTGCTGCACGATGATGTCCGACTTGAGCATCGGAAAATAGACGAAGAAGCCGACGAAGGTCGCCACCAGCATCGGGACGATCATCGGATAGCCGAGCAACAGCAAGGCGAGCATGACCAAGATAATTGTGAGAGCCATTGTCGTAATCCTCAGACGGTGGGCATGTCGACGTCATCCTGCTCGCGCACATGCTGTGCGAGGTAGGCGTCTTCTTTGCTGCGCAGGTTGGCGATGGCCGCGAGGACAAACTGCAGGGCCGCGATACCGAGGCCCAGCGGCAGCCACACCAGCGTGATCCACATCGGAAACTGGAGAGCCGGCGTCACGCGGCCCAATCCCTGCACCCGCAGGATGTAGGTGGCTGCGTACCAGGCGAGCACGGCCAGAACGATGGCGGTGGTGACCTGGATGAAGGCGAACATCCAGCGGCGGTATTTGAGCGGGAGCATGTCGGTGAGCGCCGACATGCGGATGTGGCGTCCCATGCGCGCGGCCGCGCTTGTGCCGACGAATGTGACGACGACGATGAGGAACTGGTTGAGTTCCTCGGAGAAGAACAGGCTGGAACTGAAACCCAACCGGGCGACGATGTTGGCGATGGTATTGACGGCCATCAGCATGACGGCGCCGGACAGCAATACTTTTTCGAGAACGGCGAGTGCGCGGTCGATTTGCCGCAGGCTACGCATCAAGATGCCGCCTTTGGACGCTTGGTCCATGAGTGTTCCTCCTTCGGCGTTGAGCTGCAGATGATGCAGGCTGTCACATTGCTTTTATTTTTGTGACGAATGCAGTCTAGCGTTGTCGGCAATCCGCCCGGATTGCTCTAGAACAATATTGTGTCGGATCAATTTTCATCGGCCATCGTACTTTACGCAGCTCGCGAATCACCGTGGGGCGGCGTAGTGGCGTAGGGTGCAATAAGCGAAGCGCATTGCACCTGCACAACTTCGTAGGTTGGGCAGACGAAGGAAGCCCAACATCCCGGTGGTCGCCAAATGTTGAGCTTCGCTGCGCTCAGCCCAAGCT
The DNA here is from genome assembly GCA_965364825.1 of uncultured Rhodocyclaceae bacterium. Lineage (GTDB taxonomy): Bacteria > Pseudomonadota > Gammaproteobacteria > Burkholderiales > Rhodocyclaceae > Nitrogeniibacter. The sequence continues at coordinate 5,711 of CBDTZF010000112.1, forward strand.
GATGGACATCGCGAAAGCCCGAATAACGATTTGCCGTGCGGTATTGAGGGCGGGCCGAACAAGGCGCAAGTCGCGCACGCATCATTCGATGAGAGGATTGTTCTAGTGCATTCGTGACGGTGTCGCGGCGCTGTAGTCTGGACTTCGAGTCGCCACGCACCTTGTCGTGTCCGACCGGATCATTACCCGAATAAGAGGAAGGAGACATCAACCATGGCATTCACCCCAAATCTCAAGCATCTGGTTCTTGGCACGGCCCTGGGCCTGGCGGCGATGACCAGCGCCAACGCCGCGGAATGGAAGTTCGCCGTCGAGGAAAGCCCGGGCGACGTGCAGACGCTCTACGCTGAGGAGTTCAAGCGTGTGATCGAGGAACGCACCGGCGGCAAGACGACGGTGACCGTGTACACCTACGGTCAGCTTGGCAACGAGAACGACCTCACCGAACTGACGGCGGGTGGCGCGATCCAGTTCTCCAACGCCTCGCCGGGGCACTTGGGGACGTTCGTGCCCGAAGTGCAAGTGCTGAGCCTGCCTTTCCTGCTGCCCGAAGACGAAAAAGCGAAGGACAATGTGCTGTCGAACAGCAAGGCGCTGTACGACATGCTCGCCGAGGATTTCGCCGCCAAGGGCCTCAAGCTGTTTACCGTCTATCCGGAAGGCGAAATGGTGTGGGGGACCAAGAAGGCGATTCACACGCCCGAAGATCTGGGCGACGTGAAATTCCGCGTCATGACCTCGCCGATCCTGATCGAGCAGTTCAAGCTGTATGGCGCCAACCCGGTCGCGCTGCCTTGGGGTGAAATCTACAGCGGCCTGCAGATGAACGTGATCCAGGCGCAGACCAATCCGGCGTTCTTCATCGAGAGCGCCAAGTTCCACGAGGTGGTTGACTATCTGATCTATCCGGGTGACGTCGAATACACCACCACGGTGGTGGCTAACGCCGACTTCTGGGATGGCCTGAGCGATGAAGACAAGACCATGCTCAAGGAAGTCCGCGATGAGCTTCAGACCTTCATCCTCGCCAAGGAGCAGGAAAAGAATGCAGCTGCGCTGGAGAAAATGAAGAAGGACAATCCGAAGCTCGAGGTTATCAAGCTGACGGATGAAGAGCGCGATGTGTTCCGCAAGCGCGTCGAACCGCTCAATGCCAAGTTTGTCGAGATGGTCGGTGGCCGCAGCGGCGAAATCCTTGAACAGCTCAAGGCGGATTCCGCGGCTGCAATGAAGTAAGATTCCGGCACGACACGCGGGGGCGGCGCAGGTCGCCCGCCGCTGAGAAAAGGCGCCGCGGTCAGGCGCTTTTTTTTCTTGTCTCGCGCCAGGGCCTGTTGATATGTATGTCCACAGGCCCTAGGGTCGTGGGGCAGCGTTAAATCTTTTTTATCGGGCAAGGAGAGCGGTGTGGAAGAACGAAAACGCGCGCTGTTGCTGACCTCGCTCGGGGTGGTGCTGCTGTCGCCCGATGCGCTGGTGTTGCGCTGGATTTCGGGCGATCCGATGCATGTCCTGGTGTGGCGCGGCCTGCTCATGGGGCTGGGCATGTTTGTGCTGCTTGCGGTGCGCTACCGTCGGAGTCTGGGCCGAGCCGTATATCGTTGCGGCTGGACCGGCGTGGCCTGCGCGGTGTGTTTTTGCTTCAGCACCCTGTGTTTCCTCTACGCGATGCAGCTGGCCGGCGCCGCCAGCACGCTGCTGGTGTACAGCATTGCACCGCTGGTGGCCGGCGTGCTGGCGTGGGTGTTTCTGGGGGAGCGGCTGCGCTGGTACAGCGTCGCGGCGATTGCTGTCTCGATGATCGGCATTGCCGTGATCGTCACTGATGACGCGCCCGGCGCCAATCTCGGCGGCACTCTGTTTGCGCTCGCCGGCGCGTCACTGCTGGCGACCAACTTCACCCTGGCGCGCAGCATTCCGCTGATCGATACCAGCCCGGCGCTGATGCTCGGCGCGCTTTTTGCAGCGGGGCTGGCCTTTACACTGGGCGGGCCGCCGCAATTGGAGGACGCGCAATTGGCCGCGCTGGCGCTGCTGTCGATCCTCATTCTGCCGCTGGCGTTCACGTTGATCCAACTCGGACCGCGCTCCATCGGTGCTGCCGAGGTGGGTTTGCTGTTGCTGCTCGAAGTGGTGCTCGGGCCGCTGTGGGTGTGGCTGTTTCTCGACGAAGCGCCGAGCGCAACGGTGGTGCTCGGTGGCGCCATCGTGCTGTTTGCTTTGATTGCTCACGG
>CBDTZF010000113.1:0-7942 GCA_965364825.1 uncultured Rhodocyclaceae bacterium
AGCTGTTTCCCAACGTCGACTGGCCGAGTGCCGTTGCCTACCACGTGTTGGGTGTGCCGACGGCGATGTTCACGCCGCTGTTCGTGATGGCGCGCACCGCCGGCTGGGCCGCGCACGTCATCGAACAGCGCGAGGACAACAAGATCATTCGACCGTCCGCCAACTATATCGGCCCCGACGATCAGGCCTTCATACCGATCGACGAGCGCGGCCACACGGCCGCCGGGTAGGCATTCCCGATGTCCTGGCTGATTTCGTCCGATCTCTCCGAGCAGCCCGCCGGCGCGCGCTTCCGTGCGCTCGTCGAGCGCGGCGGCATCCTGCAACTGCCCGGTGCGCATAACGGCATGGCCGCGCTGCAGGCCCGCGCCGCCGGCTTCGAAGCGCTCTATCTCTCGGGGGCGGCGATGACGGCATCGATGGGTCTGCCCGACCTGGGCATCATCACGGTCGACGAAGTGACTTTTTTCATCCGCCAGATCGCGCGCGCCAGTGGCCTGCCGGTGCTGGTCGACGGCGACACCGGCTACGGCGAGGCGCTCAACGTCATGCACATGGTGCGCGCCTTCGAGGAAGCCGGCGCCGGTGCGGTCCATATCGAGGACCAGTTGCTGCCCAAAAAATGCGGCCATCTCAACGACAAGAAGCTCGCCCATCCCGACGACATGGCGGCAAAAGTCGCGGCGGCGGCCAGGGCGCGACGCCACCTGTATCTGATCGCGCGTACCGATGCCGCCGCCAGCGAGGGCATCGACGGCGCGATCGCGCGCGCCCGACGCTATGTCGAGGCCGGCGCCGACGCGATTTTTCCCGAGGCGCTGACCTCGGCCGACATGTTCCGTGAATTCGCCGCGCGCCTGCCGGGCGTTCCGCTGCTCGCCAACATGACCGAATTCGGACGCACACCGTTTTTCACCGCCGCCGAGTTCGAGGCGATGGGATATCGCATGGTGATCTGGCCGGTTTCGTCGCTGCGCGTCGCCAACAAGGCGCAGCAAAAGCTCTATGCCACCCTCAAAAGGGACGGCTCGACGCAGGCCATGCTGGCCGACATGCAGACCCGCGCCGAACTCTACGACACCATCGGACTCGATGCCTACGAGGCGCTGGACAGTTCGATCGTTACCTCGGTAGTGCCGCGGGCCGCGGATTAGGGATTTTCTCGGCGGCGCAGCACGACGTCGGTCAAGCCACGAGCGTTGGGTCCGAGGGCGTACATATAGGGGCCGACAATCTGCGCGGGCTCGGGGTGCGCGTCCGCCGGCTCGCCGGGATAGTGCCGGCGGCGTTCGGCGGTTGCGACCGGGCCGGTATCGATGCCGAACAGGCGCACCGGAGCGGCGCCGTCAAGGTGGTATTCATCGGCCAGGATGTGCAGCAGCGCTTCCTGCCCGGCCTTGGCGATGCCATAGGCGCCCCAGAAGGCGCGCTCGGTGCGATGCAGCGAAAACACCAGCGCGGGGTCTGCAGCCCGCCTGAGCAGTGGCATACACCATTGCGTGAGAAAGAACGGGGCGACCAGATTGATCGCCATGATTTGGCCCCATCGCTGTGGCTCGGCATGCTCGAAGGGCGTCAGCGCGCCGATCCGGCCGGCGTTGTTCACCAGGCCGTCGAGCCGTCCGAAGCGCGCTTCGATGCGGTGCGCAAGTTGTCGATAGTCGGCGCTGGTGGCGGCCGCCAAGTCCATCACCACAGCTTCGACGGGCGCTGCGCCACCAGTGGCCAATTCCTCGTGAAGGTGTTCGAGATCACGCCGATTGCTGTCGAGCACGATCAGTGTGGCGCCAAGACGCCCGGCGGCGTTCGCCACCGCCCGGCCGATCCCCGCCGCCGCGCCGGTGATCGCGATCACGCGCCCGTCGAGCAGGCCGGGCGGGGGCGCATAGGCCAGCAGCGTTTCGAAATCGGGGGGCGATTCTGTCATGTTATCGGGTCGTGTTCGTTTCCCGGTTCAACGCTTCAACGCGACCACCAGCGCGGTCCAGAGGGCCTGGTGACGTCGCGCCAGAACAGCCGGTAAATCCAATACGCGAGGATGGTCCACAATCCGATCACGGCGAGCACCCAGACGCCGATCGCGTGGCTGCGCTGTTCATGCGGATTGCTGATGTAGTAGAGGAAGGTCACGAGTTCCTTCGCCATGCGATCGAACTCGGCGGCTGAAAGGCTGCCGTGCGTCAATGGCTTGACGCCGACCGCGATCGGCATGCGCTGCCCGTTGCGGTAACCCGACTGGGTGACGGGCGATTGCAGTCCCTGCAGTCCGGCAAATACATCGGGCATGGCGACGTTATGAAACACCACGTTATTGACCCCGGTCGGCCGCGCCGGATCGACGTAGAACGAGGTGAGATAGGTATACAGCCAGTCGGCGCCGCGCAAGCCCGCTTCGTTGGTCAGATCCGGCGGCGCAACGCCCAGGTACTGTGTGGCGATTTGTGCCGGCATCGGCGAGGTGATGGTGTCGTAAAGGCCGAGACCGCTCACGTTGATGCGGCTCTGTATCTGCTCCGGCGTCAGCTCGAGGGCGGCGGCGAGTTCCTGAAAACGTGCCCCCTGCAGGCTGTGGCAGGCGAGGCATTGATGCATGAAATGCATCGCGCCGGCGCGAAGCGCCGCGGTATCGTTCAGATCGACATGCACGGACTTCAGTGGCGGCTGTGTACTCGCGGTCTGCGCCGTCGCCACGGTGGCCGCTGCAAACATGCATAGCGCCAGCACGATGGCGGCGAGAAACGGCACCGCGCATGTCCTTCTCCTTGTTCGTCGCATTGACTCCGCTCCTCAGTGCACCAGCCCGCCGGCAGTCAAGCGGTCCGGCAATGCCGGTGCATCCCGGGCTAGTTGCGGACGCGCCAGCGCGGCAAGCAGGATGATGGCGACATAGGTCGCCGGGATCCATGTCGTGCGCAGCATGAGATCCCAAGCATGGGCGTGGGTGTAGAACATCCAGTAATCGATGAGCCACACGATCGCTTCGAGCACCACAAACCACAATAGCGTGACCCACCTCGACCGCGGCCGGTTGAAGTACGGCAGCAGCCAGAAGGTGGCGTAGAAGGCTTCGGTGACATGCAGTCCGTACACCATGTTCGACTCGGTAGCGCTGCCGTTGGCGATCAACCCCAGCCAGATAAAGGTGGCAGGAATCGCCAGCAGGTTCATCTTGTACAACAGCGAGCGATAGCGAATCGACCTGATCGGGTTGCGATCGAGCCACGGCAGCGCCGCCAGCATGACAAAAACGAAGCCGAACGCGAGCAGGCCGTAGAGCTTGTCCGGCACGCCTCGCAGCACTGCGTAGAAGGGCAGGAAGAACCATAACGGATGGATATCGGGCGGCGTCTGGAGCGGGTTTGCCGGGCTGTAGTTGAGTTTGTCGATCAAGAACCCCCAACCATCGGGGCGGAAGAACACGAACCAGAAAAACACCAGCAGGAAGATACCCACGCCAACGCTGTCCTTGACCGTGTAATACGGATGGAACGGCACCGCATCGAGCGGCCAGCCAGCGGCATTTTGGCGGCCGTGGATCTCGACGCCGTCGGGGTTGTTCGAACCGACCTTGTGCAGCGCGATGATGTGAATGAACACCACTGCGAGCAATAGCAGCGGCAGCAGAAAGATATGAAAGACGAAAAAGCGGTTGAGGGTCGGCAGTCCGACGACAAACGAGCCGCGCAACCAGGTTGCGATGCTCTCGCCGATAAAGGGAATCGCGGTGGCGAAATTCATCACCGCCGTCGAACCCCAGTACGACATCTGCCCCCAAGGCAGCAGATAGCCGAGAACGGCCTCGGCGGCGAGAACCAGATAGATTGCGACGCCGATAAGCCACAGCAGTTCACGCGGCTTCTTGTATGAGCCGTACATGATGCCGCGAAACATGTGCAGGTAGACCAGCACGAAAAACGCGGACGCGCCGACGATGTGCATGTAGCGCACCAACCAGCCCCAGTTCGCGTCGCGCATGATGCCGCGCAGCACCGACCAGTACGCCAGGTCCGGATTTGGCTGGTAATGGATGGCGAGAAAGGTCCCGGTGGCCAGTTGCAGCACCAGCACCAGAATCAGCAAGGAGCCAAAGAAGTACCACAGGTTGAAGTTCTTCGGCGCCGGATAGCCGCTCATGTGCCTTTGCCAGGTCTCGCTGATGGGCAGACGCTCATCCCACCAGGCGGCAAATCGTCGCAATCGTGAGTTCATCGTTGCTCCTTGCCACATCTGCCGTTCTTTGCGTGAAAGAACGTGCTGCGACTGCGCGGTGCGGCCGGACTCATCCGGCCGCGTCGTTTCGAAGCCGGGACTGGCGGGTTGAAAGCCGTCCTACTCATTACTGCCTCCGGGCGCGGCGAGGGCGGACGCCGGAATACCGGGTACGGGTTGATCCGCGAGCGCCTTGTCATAGGCTTCGAAGCTCTGGGAGCCGCTGCCGGGCAGCAACTCGGGCCGCATTTCGTGCACGTAGGTCGCGACCGCCTGTATCTCCTGATCACTCAGCCGAGCAGCAATCGTGCTCATCACGCCGCCGGGGCTGGTGTGGCGCGCGCCCGCGGCAAAGGCCTTCAATTGCGACACCAGGTAGGGCGCATTCTGGCCCGCCAGCCGCGGCACCGCCATCGGCGCATTGCCCAGCCCGCTGGCGAGGTGACAGGCCGCACAGGCGGGAACATCGGCATCGCGCTTGCCCTGGAAATACAGCGTGTAACCCGCCTCGACAACGGCTTTGGCCGGCTTGGGTCCGCTTGTCGGCGCACCACTCTCAGGATGCAGTTCGAGTTGCGAGAACCAGGCGGCGATCTGCTTGAGATTCTGGTTCTGATCCGCGGCCGGGACGTTCGTCACCATCTGCTTCATGGTCTCCGCATCCCATGCGCCACTGCGGAATTCTTCAAGCGATTTGAGCAGATAGTTGTAATTCTGGCCGGCAAGGTTGGGAAACACGGGTGCGATGGCGACGCCATCGGCCCCATGACAGTTGGCACACACCTGAGCGACCACCGCCGGTGCGCTGCCGACTTTGGGCGCGACGGCGCCCAAATAATCCGCGGCCGTCGGTGCAGCGCAGACGCCGTTCGTGCCGAGCGCCCCTGCCACGACAGCAGCAGTCAAAATCCATCGATGCAGTCTCGTTTTCACCACATCGTCGGCTCCCAATCCTGATCCGATCCGCCGGCGTCACTCTCGCCGATGTGAGCCACCGTCGGGCTCTTCCAGAAATAGGGCGGAATCGGAATGTTGGCGGGCGCCGGTGAACCTTCGAAGACGCGCGCCGACAGGTCATACAGCGACCCGTGACAGGCGCAGTGAAAGCCACCGAACCACCAGGGCGTGACCGTATTCGGCTGCGGGCGGTAATCCGGAATGCACTGCAGATGGGTACACAATGCGACCGCAATGAAATATTCCGGATTGAGCGCCCGATAGTTGTGGTTGACGAAGCGGGATGACGGCTGCTGGGGCACGCGGCTGTCCGGATCCTTCAGACGCTGCAACAAGGCCGCGTCGGCGAGGGTGGCGAGCATCGCAGGCTGGCGCCGAACGACCCACACCGGCTTCTTTTTCCACTCGAGGATGATCAACTGCCCCGGCTCGAGCTTGCTGACGTCGACGTCCACCGGTGCGCCCATGGCGGCGACTTCCTTGCCGGGGTTCATGTTGTCGACGAGGAGGGCTGCAAACAGACCGGCGCCGCCCGCGCCGATGAGCCCGGCCGTGGTGGCGAGGAAACGCCGTCGGCCGACGTCGGGGTCGGCGGGAGGTTCAACCGAGTCCATCGAGTGTGATGGCGTCAATGATGGATGGGTCGAATCGCTCATTGCATCGATCCTTTCCCTGCGTCCTCTTTCAAGGGCGCAGTTCTCGAATCACATTGCCGCCGTGCATCCACACTCCAGGGTCCGGCACCGTGCGCGCACAACACCAGCAGACCGCCGGCGACCGCGATCTCCGCCAACGCGATGATCTTTTCGGCATGATCGGCGGGGTTGTGGTGAAAAATCAGTACCGCCAACAGCGTGAAGCCGCCCATCAGAAAAGCGGCGATGCGGGTGTGCCAGCCGAGCAGGATCGCGATGCTCCCCCCGACCTCGGTGAGAATCACCAGCGGCAGCACGAAACCCGGTACGCCGGCGGTGGCCATGTAGGCGATGGTTCCGCTGTAATCGAGAATCTTGCCGATGCCCGACGGGAGGAACAGGACGACGAGCAGAATGCGGCCCAACAGGTCAGCGGATTTTTGCAGTGAATTCATCATGAAAACCACCTGTTGCGAGGTCGATGCGTGAGTGCAGTGGCAAGCGCGACCGTGTGTCGGCGCCGATCCCGGCCGATATCCACCAACATCGTGCCGTATTGCGCCGCGCCCACCGAGCGGCAAGGGGCCAACACGCTCACGCGATCGCCCTGCCACGAGACCGAGGGGAACCGCGATCCGCGCCAATGCAATGATCTTTTCGGCATGATCGGCGGGGTTTGGTGAAAAATCAGTACCCGGCAAATTCCTCGGTACGAATCGTGTCTTCGTTGATTTCGAGGTCCATCAGGAGCTGACGCATGGCCTTGACCATTCCCTCCGGTCCCGACAGGTAGTAGATCGGTTTGTGCAGGTCCGGCACGTATTTCCTGATCATGTCCGCGTTAACGTGACCACGCTCGCTGTGCCAGTCATCGGGTGCTGAATCGGTGGCTACCGGGATATAACGAAAGTCCGGATTCTGTTTCGCCAACTGCTCGAAATCGCCCTTGTACGGCAGGTCTTCCGGAGTGCGCGAGGCGTGCAGGAGCGTCATCTGGTGGGCGGTCTTGTCGTGATTGGCCTGGGCGACCATGGCGCGTATCGGGGTGACGCCGATACCGCCAATAATGAAAACTGCGGGCGTGGTTTCGGTCTTGTGCAGCGTGAAATCACCGTAGGGTGCATCCAGTTTCAGTTCCGTGCCAATGGGCAGATTCTTCAGCACCCGCTTGAATGCAGTGTCGCGCATGCGTGTGGCGGCCACCAGATCGGGTTCGAACGGTGCCTGTACTAGCGAGAACCCCCGCACGTTGCCTTCTGCGTCGGTCTCCGGCGGATCGATGAGTGTGTAATCGGCAAACTGACCGGCGCGAAATTCGAAACCTTCCGGTTTGCTGAAATAAAACGCCATGGTGTCTCTGGCGATGGTTTCCTTCTTGATGAGCTTGACATTGGCGATCATGGTGTGACCTCGTGTTTCGAGAACCCGGCCTGTCGGTGGAGACGCGGCCGGGAGAGCCATTGAAATTGGTGGTACGCGATCGTTGCTGCCCGCCAACCAAGCGGGCAGCAACGAAGCGGACCTTGCGTATCGCTTAATGCAGCGAGGCGAGCTTCACGTCCTTCATGCCGAGCGCCTGGGCGACGTCGTACATGGCCTGGTTGAGGATCTTGTGCGTGGTCTCGTCCACGTCGGCGCCCTTGGTTTCGTTGATGTTCGCCATGACCTTGTTGTGCAGGTCATGTGACAACGCCTGGTCGAAGAGCAGCCCCGACCAGAAGGTGCCATCCTTGGCGGTACCGGCCTTTACCAGCGCTTCCGCCAGCTTGGTGCCGGTCAGATCGGCCGGCGCCTCCGGCAGTTTGATGCCTTCCTCGGTCGCCAGCTTGAGACCTTCGGTCACCGCGTAAGTCATGCCGTCCAGAAAGATCTGAACCTGGTCCTCACCGTACTGCTTGTTGAGTTTAGCAACTTCCCCATTCACGGTTTTTTCGCCCAGCATGGCGACCAGCGAGTTCGCAAAACTGAACTTTTCCGCACCGCCGCCCGCCTTGACCAGTGCCGCCGTCGCTTCGAGTGCGGGCTCGCCGGCGTAGACCGGACCGCCGAACATATTGGTGGCCGCGGCGGCGTTTTCCGTCGCCGTCGTGTTGCTGTCCTGCGCAGTTGCGCTCAAGGGTGCGCCGGCGAAGAGCAGTGCC
>CBDTZF010000114.1:0-7892 GCA_965364825.1 uncultured Rhodocyclaceae bacterium
AAGCCCGGCTCACAAGCCAAGCCCTGCCCGACCTGCGGGGGCGCCGGCCAGGTGCGTATCCAGCAAGGCTTCTTCTCCATTCAGCAAACCTGTCCGAAATGCCACGGCTCGGGTTCGTACATCCCCGACCCCTGCGGAAGCTGCCACGGGAGCGGCCGCGTCAAGAAACAGAAGACGCTGGAAGTGAAGATTCCCGCCGGCATCGACGAGGGCATGCGTCTGCGTCACGCCGGCTACGGCGAGCCCGGCGTCAACGGCGGGCCGACCGGCGATCTGTACGTCGAAGTCCACATCAAAAAGCACAGCGTATTCCAGCGCGATGGCGACGACCTGCACTGCGAAATGCCGATCGACTTCACCACCGCGGCGCTTGGCGACGATATTGAAATTCCGACGCTCGATGGCATGGCACGCATCAAGGTTCCCGCGGAAACGCAGACAGGGAAGGTGTTTCGCCTGCGCGGCAAGGGCATCCGCAATGTGCGCAGCCACGCGCACGGCGACCTGATGTGCCACGTGCTGGTCGAGACGCCGGTCAAGCTCACCGACCGGCAGAAGGAACTGCTCGAAGAATTCAACACGATCGCCCGCGAGAGCAGCGATCATCAGAATCCGAAGGCGAAATCCTGGATGAACAAGGTCAAGACGTTCTTCCAGTAGTGAATGAGAATGGGGCGTGGCCAATTTGGCCCACGCCCCATTTGGTCATGGCGACGACCGGTGACGGCCACCGTAGCTGTCGGCGCTCAGTCCTGAGACCTCAGTTCAGGGGCCTCAGTTTTAAATCGACTCCGCGACGCGTTTCAAGCCCTCGATGTCTGCGGGAATCACCGAACTACCCGGTGCTGGCCGCATCAGCAGGCCGCTGCGCTTGAACGCAGCCACCGCGCGACTGGCCGTCTCCACCGTGATTCCCAAGATGGCGGCGATATCCGCCGACGCCAGACGAAAGACATCCGCCGACTGCTTTCCGGTTCTCAAGCGCAGCAACAGGCGCGCCACTCGAACCCGCGCTGGCGCACTGCCCGCCGTCAGTTCGGCCAGCCAGCCTTGTGCTTCGGACAGCGCGTTTGAGGCCATTTCCAGCATGCGGCGGCACAGTTCGGAATCAATGGTCTTGACGCGCTCCAGTGTTGCCAGTGGTAGCCGGCACACGCGCACTGGTCCGATGGCGACCGCCGAGGCGTCGTAATCACGACCACCCAGCACTTCAAGCCCCACCAGATCGCCCGGCTTGACGATTCGCACGATCCGCGCCGAGCCATCGACGCCGTAACGAACCACCTTGAGCGCACCCTCCCGCACTGTATACAGGGAATCGCTATGCGCGCCTTGGTGATAGAGCACTTGCTTGGCGGCGAAGCGCAGATCGTCCAAGGTGTCCTGCACCAGCGCAATCTGCGCCGGATCCAGCACCGAGAAGAGCGCCGAGGCGCGCACCGGACAGTGGGCGCAATCAGTGTGGCCAGACCAGTGGGAAAGGAGGGGCGAGCGCGCCATGGGCTCAATGTGCCCCATTCAGGCGTTGCATACAATGCGACCGCGCGCTACAGATGTTACGCCCGCCGCCACAGTGTGCCGTCTGGGGTGTCTTCGAGAACGATTCCGGCGCTCTGCAATTGCTCGCGAATCCGGTCGGCAGTCGCGAAATCACGGCGTTTCTTGGCATCTGCGCGTTCGGCAATCGCGGCGTCGATCGACGCCGTGTCGGCACTGTCGGCATCCGGCGCGCCTTGCAGGAACGCCGTCGTTGATCGCTCGAGCAGGCCAAGCACGCCACCGAGCGCCCGCAACTGCGCGGCAAGCGCCGAATCCTGCGTCCGGTTCACTTCACTGGCCAGTTCGAACAGCGTCGCGACCGCCTCGGCGGTGTTGAAGTCATCATTCATCGCAGCCTGAAAACGCTGCCCCCATGCTGAAGACCAATCGGCCTCCGCGGGTGCTTCAGGCGCGTATTTGAGGGCCGTGTAAAGCCGCGTGAGCGCGTGACGCGCATCGTCCAGGTGCGCGTCGCTGTAATTCAGCGGACTGCGGTAATGCGCGCGCAGAATGAAGAAACGCAATACTTCCGGGTCGTAGCTGCGAATCACATCGCGGATAGTGGAGAAATTGCCCAGACTCTTGGACATCTTCTCGTCATCCACCCGCACAAATCCATTGTGCATCCAGTAGTTGACGTAGTGGCAACCATGCGCGCCTTCGCTTTGCGCGATCTCGTTTTCATGATGCGGAAACTGCAAGTCCTGACCGCCCCCATGGATATCGAACTGTTTGCCGAGCAGCGCCGACCCCATTGCCGAGCACTCGATATGCCAGCCCGGCCTCCCCTTGCCCCACGGAGACGCCCATTTCACTTCCTCCGGCTCTTCGGTCTTGGCATGTTTCCAGAGCACGAAATCGAGCGGATCACGCTTGCCATCGGCCACCTCGACACGCTCACCGGAGCGCAACTCGTCGATCGATTTGCCCGATAGCCGTCCATACGCCGGAAACTTGCGCACCGCGAAACATACGTCCTGATTCTTGGCGACATACGCCAGATCGTTTTTTTCGAGCCGTTCGATAATGTCGAGCATACCTTCCACATGCTCGGTTGCACGTGGTTCGGCATCTGGCGGAAGAACCCCGAGTGCAGCCGCGTCCTGATGCATGGCTTCGATGAAGCGGTCGGTCAGCGCACGGACCGATTCACTTTGCTCGAGCGCGCGCTTGATGATTTTGTCGTCGATATCGGTAATGTTTCGCACGTAGGTGACGTTATAACCACTGACCCTTAACCAGCGCGCAACCATGTCGAACGCCACCATCACTCGTGCATGGCCGAGATGGCAATAGTCGTAGACCGTCATGCCACAGACGTACATCCCGACTTTGCCCTCGGTGATAGGCTTGAATTCTTCTTTGGCTCGCGAAAGCGAGTTGTAAATCATCAACATGCAGCAGCGACCTGGATGGAACCAACTCAACGGCCCGGATGGGCAACACGTAAAAAAGGCGGGCCCGCAATGGAACCCGCCTCGAACGACGGTACAACGCGCAACAGGTGTGGCAAAGAATCCGGAGCACCTGATTGTTGGTATTTTCTTGGTAGAATGCCGCCTTGCTCTACGGCTTCAACCTCAATGTTTGGCGAAAAAGTATAGCACAATGAAAACACCCCGATTCAGCGCCATTGGCGCCGCATTTTGTGTTGCCGCATTGCTTGCAACGCCCGCGCAGGCTGCGATTCAGGACATTCAGTCGCTGATCGCAAAAGCCCGCTACGCGGAAGCCGTGACCATGGCGGACGCCGATCTTGCAGACGAGCCCAAGGATCCACAAATTCGATTTCTGAAGGGTATTGCGCTCGCCGAAATGAATCGTTCCGAAGAAGCCATCGGGGTGTTCAGTCAGCTCACCGAAGACTACCCGGAGTTACCCGAGCCGTATAACAACCTGGCCGTGCTTTACGCCCAGCAACGCAAGTTCGACAAAGCGCGCAACGCACTGGAAATGGCGATCCGAACGCATCCGAGCTACGCAACGGCACACGAGAATCTGGGCGACGTCTATGCTCGCCTGGCCAGCCAGGCCTATAACCAGGCACTGCAGATTGACTCCGCGAATACGGCAGCGCAGTCCAAGCTTGCGCTGATTCGCGAATTGATGACGGTGTCGACGCCGTCGCGCGGTGCCACCGTCGTCGCCAACGCGCCCCTCGCACAACCCGCAGCGGCCCCCGCACCGACGCTGTCTGCGCCCGAGGCCATGGTCACTTCAGACGCGCCAGCGCCTTCACCGGCGCAATCCCAACAAGCCATACCGGCATCGGAACCTGCTGCACCGCCGGCGCCGGTCGCGACACAGATCGCAACGGCAGAACCCGCCGCACCGGCAAATGCCTCGCAGTCGGGCGCGCAAGAACCCGTACGCGGCACTGTGCTCGCATGGGCGCAGGCTTGGGCCAACAAGGACGTATCCTCGTACCTGGCCTTCTATACGCCGGACTTTCGCCCGGCGAATGGTATTTCGCACAATGCATGGAAGGCCCAGCGCGTAAAGCGCGTGGGCGGAAAAAGTGGCGAAATCGATGTTGAACTCGACGGACTCGAAATCAATGTCAAGGGTGATACCGCATCTGCCATGTTTCGTCAGCATTACCGGTCGAGCGGATTTAGCGGCTCGACGGACAAGACACTTCACCTCGTCGAGCTCAATGGACAGTGGCGCATCCGCCAAGAGCTGATCGGCCGCAAATGACACGCCTGCTCACACGGCTTTGCCGCATCGCGGCACTGACCCTGCTGCTTGGTGCAAACGCGGCGGGTACGGCCGGCACGGTGAGCGACGGCGGACCCGAAGCCGATCTGCAGGGTGTTTTTCAAGCGATCGAAAACAACCATCTCGACGAGGCGCTTGAGCGCACGGAAGCGCTGCTCAAGATCTATCCGAAATTTCGCCTCGCGCATCTTATCAAAGGCGATTTGTTGCTCGCCCGCACGCAACCCCTGGGCAGCTTTGGCAACGCGACCGGACGCCAGCCGATGATTTCGGGTTTGCGGGAGGAAACGGTCGCCCGCTTGCAGGCATACCGCGACAGACCTACGGCCCAGTATGTGCCGCGTTATCTGCTGCAAATGGCACCGGATCAGAAATACGCCGTCGTGGTCGATACCAAGCGCGCCCGTTTGTACGTTTATCGCAACGAAAATGGCGCACCGCGCTTCGTGGCAGATTTCTACGCAAGTCACGGCAAGGGTGGCGCCGAGAAACTTCAGGAGGGCGACAACAAGACACCGATCGGGGTCTACCACGTTGTGTCTCAAATCGATCGCAGCGAACTGCCCGACCTGTATGGCGATGGCGCGTTTCCGATCAACTATCCCAATGAGTGGGACAAGCGCCTCGGCCGCACCGGCCACGGCATCTGGCTGCATGGCGTGCCGTCCGACACCTACTCACGTCCGCCTCGTGCCTCCGAAGGCTGCGTCGTGCTGGCCAATCAGGACTTCACCGCCTTGTCGAGCTTTGTTGAGGTCGGCATGACGCCGGTGATCATCAGCAATGACATCGAATGGCTGTCACTGGATGACTGGCAAGCCGAGCGCGCGGCGTTGAGTGATACTATCGAGCGCTGGCGGGCCGACTGGGAAAGCCGCGACGTCGATCGCTACCTGGCGCACTACGCGAACAACTTCAAGAGCGGAGACTTCGACCTCGCGAGTTGGGGCAAACGCAAACGCCAGCTCGCCGGGAACAAGAAATGGATCAAAGTCGGTATCGACCGCATCAGCATGTTCCGCAGCCCGGGGCGCGACGAACTCGTTGAAGTCACCTTCGAGCAGCAGTATGAAAGCGACGGCTATCGCGACTCGGTTCGCAAGCGGCAATACTGGATCAAGGAAAACGGTACCTGGCGCATTGCTTACGAAGGCAACACCTGAAACCAGTTCAAGGATCGCTCGCTCATGAAATTTCTACTTGCTGCCCTGTTCGCCTGCACGACTGCTTTCGCCGCGCATGCAGGGCCCAAAGTACTGCTTGAAACGAGCGCCGGAAACATCACGCTCGAGCTCAACGAGAAAGATGCGCCGCTAAGCACCGAAAACTTTCTCCGTTATGTGCGCGATGGTTTTTACAAAGGCACGGTTTTCCACCGTGTCATCGACGGATTCATGATTCAGGGTGGCGGTTTCGAGCCCGGCATGAAGCAAAAAACGCCCGGCGCGCCGATCCAGAACGAAGCGAAGAATGGTTTGAAAAATCGCGCCGGCAGCATTGCGATGGCACGCACGCAGGAGCCACACTCCGCCACCGCGCAGTTCTTCATCAACCTTGTCGACAACGATAAACTGGATTACCCCTCGTTCGACGGTTGGGGCTATGCCGTTTTTGGCGAGGTTGTGGACGGGATGGACGTCGTGCGCAAGATCGGCAAATCAGAGACGGGCCAGAGCGGCTTTCATGGCGACGTTCCGGCCGATGACATCACCATCCTAGACGCCCGCGAAATCGTCGGCGACTGAACCCAGATATAACAAGGAGAACGCATTTATGGCCGTCAAGCTGCAGACCACGCATGGCACGATCAGCATTGAACTCGATGCCGAAAAAGCACCGGAAACCGTCAAGAACTTTCTTGCCTATGTTGAAGCGGGTCATTACGACAACACCGTGTTTCACCGTGTCATTGATGGTTTCATGATCCAGGGTGGCGGTTTCGAGCCCGGCATGAAGCAGAAGCCGACGAACGAACTGGTCAGAAACGAGGCGGACAACGGATTGAAAAACGCCCGCGGTACGGTTGCCATGGCGCGCACCCAGGATCCGCACTCGGCCAGTGCACAGTTCTTCATCAATCTCGCGGACAACAAGTTTCTCGATTTCAGCGCACCCACCGCACAAGGCTGGGGTTACTGCGTATTCGGGCATGTCACCGAGGGCATGGAGACGGTGGACGCGATCAAAGCCGTCAAAACGGGCTCATCCGGCTTTCATCAGGATGTTCCAAAAGAAGACGTCATAATCGAGCGCGCCGAAATCGTCTGATTCGGGTTAGCGTTGGCATCCCCTGACCTCTTCATTGCCGACCTTCATCTATGCGCGTCACAGCCTCACACCGTAAACGCCTTTGAGCTGTTCATGGTCGGCCCGGCGCGCCGCGCCGGCCGGCTGTTCATTCTCGGCGACCTCTTCGAGTACTGGGCCGGCGACGATGATCTCGAAGTCCCGGTCAACGCTCAGGTCTGCAATCACCTTGCGCTGGCGCGGCAAAGTGGCGTGGAGATTTACTTCCTCGCCGGCAACCGGGATTTTCTGATTGGCCAGGGCTTCGCCGAGCGCGCGGGTATCACATTGATCAGCGAACCGCACGAGATCGTGCTGGGCCAGAGGGCGGCGATACTCCTGCACGGCGACACCCTATGCACCGACGATCACGCCTATCAGGCATTCCGCGCACAGGTGCGCTCGCCCGCGTGGCAAGAAGAATTTCTGTCACGCCCACTGGCCGAGCGGAAAGCCATCATCGAGGACGTGCGTGAGCACAGCAAGGCCGGCAAGCGCCAAAAATCAGCCGACATCATGGACGTCAACGTGGGAGCTGTTGTCGATACGTTTCGCGCCTTTGATTGCCGCCTAATGATTCACGGTCACACGCATCGCCCCGCCACGCATCGCCATGAGATCGACGGTCAGCAGTGCGAGCGCTGGGTCTTGTCCGACTGGCACGGTTCAGCGCCCTACCTGGAATCGCTCGACGGCACGCTGACACGACGCGAACTCGTCCCGCCGCCGGCCTGACACGCCGCGCCGCTCAGGTCGCGCCGGTCAGGTCGCGCCGTCGAGGCCGCGCGCCAGATCGGCTTTCAGATCCTCCACCGATTCGAGACCAACCGCCACTCGCAACAATCCCTCACCGATCCCGCTCGCAGCGCGGCTCTCGGCCGAGATCCTGCCATGCGTGGTCGACGCCGGATGGGTGATGGTGGTTTTGGTATCACCCAGATTGGCGGTGATTGAGATCAGGCGCGTGGCGTCGATGACGCGCCACGCCGCTTCGCGGCCGCCCTTGACGTCGAAACTGACGATCGCGCCGGGCATGCGCTGCTGGCGTTGCGCCAGCGCAAACTGCGGATGGGATGGCAGACCGGGAAAATACACTCGGCTGATCGCCGGCTGCGCTTCGAGCCACAGCGCCAGTTTCATTGCGTTGGCACTTTGGGCTTCGACCCGCAACCTCAGCGTCTCCAACCCCTTGAGAATCACCCATGCATTGAAGGGCGAGAGCGCCGGCCCGGCGGTGCGCAGAAACCGGTAAACTTCGTCCATCAACGCTGCAGAACCAACCACCGCGCCGCCAAGTACACGTCCCTGACCATCAAGAAACTTGGTGGCCGAATGAATCACGATAT
>CBDTZF010000115.1:0-7839 GCA_965364825.1 uncultured Rhodocyclaceae bacterium
TGGATCGGCGAATATGCGATTCCGATGGCGATCAACCTCGGTCTTGCGCTGTTGATTTTTGTCGTTGGCCGTTGGTTGGCGCGCGGCGTCGCTGCGATTGTCGGGCGCGTGCTGACGCGCTCGAAAATCGATGTGATACTGATCGATTTCGTGCTGTCGATTCTCAACGGCGTGCTGCTGCTCCTGGTGGTCATCGCGGCGCTCAGTCGCCTCGGCGTCAATACCACCTCGCTGGTGGCGCTGATCGGTGCCGCCGGTCTGGCGATCGGTCTGTCCTTGCAGGATTCGCTGAAGAATTTCGCCGCCGGCGTGATGCTGGTGGTATTCCGGCCGTTCAAGGCCGGTGACTTCGTCGAGGCGGCGGGCACCAGCGGCGTGGTCGAACGCATCAGTATCTTCAGTTCAACCTTCCGCACCTTGGACAACCGCGAAATCATCATTCCCAATGGTGCGATCTATGCCGACGTGATCACCAACTACTCGGCGCGCAGCACCCGACGCATCGATCTGCTGATCGGTATCGGGTATGAAGACGATATCCGCAAGGCCAAGTCAGTTGTCGAAGCCGTGCTTCACGCCGATGCGCGCGTCCTCACCGACCCGGCGCCGTTGATCGCCGTGGCAGAACTGAGCCCCAGCAGCGTGGACCTGTACATTCGCCCGTGGGTCAATTCAAGCGATTACTTCGCGACCAGTTGCGATCTCAAGGAAGCGATCAAGCTGGCCTTCGACGAGAACGGCATTTCGATTCCCTATCCGCAGACCGACATGCATGTGCATCAGATCGGCGGTGGAAAGGGCAGCGAAGAAGGTCCGCTCGCCGAGGCGCGCTGAGCGTTACGGGCGGCGTGGCCGACCGGCTCAGCTGGTCGCAGGTCGTTCGTTGAGGGTGTCAGCCGCCAGCGGCTGACACCCTCGGCGCATGCCGCGTGAGCCAGGCATCGAGCCGGTTGGCAAAGGCCTGGATATCGGTCTTGCTCAAGGCTGACGGACCCCCCGAAATCTGGCCGTTCGAGCGCAGTTCTTCCATCAGATTACGTGTCGCCAACACGTCCTGGATATTGTCCTGCGTGTACATTGTGCCGCGCGGATTGAGCGCTGCCGCGCCGCGTTCGATCACTTGCGCCGCCAGCGGAATGTCTGCGGTAACCACCAGATCGTCGCGCACTACCCGCGCCACGATGTAGTCGTCCGCCACATCGAAGCCGGCGGCCACCTGCACCGCGCGGATATGCGCCGAGCGCGGCACTTGCAACATCTGGTTGGCAACCAGTGTGGTGCCGATCCGACGCCGCTCGGCGGCGCGAAAAATGATGGCTTTGACGGGGCCGGGGCAGGCATCGGCGTCGATCCATAGGTGCATGCGACAAAGCATACCGGAGGGCGGCGGCGGTGCACCAATCCGCTATGTGGTCATCGATTCATCTGCTGAAACGTTGTTCGAACGACGGACGCTGTTTTGGCGGCAGGATTGTTTCGCTCGGTCACGCCGCCCTGACACGCGCCTTGGCCCATGGCAAGATGCGGCGTACCGAACCGACAGCACGGGCTGCACTGCCCGCACTGTCGAACACGATGGGCGGATCGACAGACGTATCTGGCCCACCCCATTGCACAGGAGAAACACCATGAAGCTTCAAATTGCCGTTCTCGCCGTGGCCGGCGCACTCGCGCTGCAAGGCTGCGAGACCATCACTCCAACGCAAAAAAAGGCAATCGGTACGGCCTCCGGCGCGGTTATCGGCGGCGTGGTTGGCAGCCAGGTCGGCGGCACGCGCAGCACCGTGGTGGGTGCTGCGCTGGGCGGTGCCTTCGGCTATCTGATCGGCTCAAAAGTGGGCGTTACCGAGCAGCCAGACGGGTCGGTCAAACTCGACATCCCCGGCGCGGTGTTGTTCCAGACCAACAGCGCACGGATCAGCCCCGATTTCGAGCAAACGCTCGACCAGATCGCGGGCACGCTGCAAGAGCATCCGGAAACCTCGGTTGACGTTGTCGGCCACACCGACAGCGCCGGGGCGGCTGAATACAACGAACGCCTGTCCGTCAAGCGCGCCAGCAGCGTCACCCAGTATCTCGCTACCCGCGGTATCGACCCAGTGCGTCTGTCGGCCACCGGTCAGGGCGAAGCCATGCCCGTGGCGGACAACACGACCGCTGAAGGACGCGCGCAAAACCGTCGCGTCGAGATGTTCGTGCGCTGAACCATGGCGTTGCCTGGTATTCGTGATTCACGGCTACGCAACAGGGCGCCGACCGCGAGGGTGGTCGGCGCTTTTTGTCGACCCTATATGGGCGCAACAAGGTGCCAATGACGCCACCAATACTCTCGACAGCCTGCTGCATGAAGTCATTGAGGGCGAACCGGGCGACCGCCCGCCGACAGTGGATAAACGGTGGCGAAGATCAGCGCGCGCTGATCGAAATCCACGACGGCCTGTTCACCGGTACCGAAGCTCCAATGTACTGAACGATTCAGCGCTTCGTCAATGCCCGGTCAGCGCAACGCACAACCGCTGTGCCCGACGCACTGCGCGGTGCTGCAGTGCCGTCGGTAGATCCGCATCCAGCTCACGCGCCGCACCACCCGCGAAGAGCGTTGCCACCGGGCGCGCACCGATCACGCGCGCCGTCATCCTGAGCTGACCGAGCGCGCTGAAAAACAATCGCCCAAGCCAGCCCGGCGCGGCACTCGAACTCACCAGCAAGGCCGGCCGCCGTGGCTGACCCGCTTTGCGATAGCGAGGCGCAGGCGCGCCAGCCGGCCAGTAGGCATACACCGCGAGCCGTTCCATGAAGCGCTTGAACAGCGCCGTGACCGATCCCAGATTGGTTGGCGCCGCGAGGATGAAACCGTCGGCCGCTTCCAGCCGTTCCACCAGCACGGCCATGCCGTCGTCGATGACGCAGCGCGCCGGCTGCGCACCCGGATGCTGCATGCACTGGCGGCAGTTGTGACAAAACGCGATCGGCGTATCGCGCAGGCGCACTTCCTCCACCGCCACGCCGTTACAACGCAATGTGCCGGCGATCAGCGCCACGAGCTGGTCGGTGGTACCGCCGGAGCGGTAGCTACCGTTGATCGCGAGTACGGTTTTCATTACATCGGCGGCGTGAATAGTCTGTTCATTCACCCACCGCCTGTTCGAGCGCTTCGCGTGCGTCCGGCGCGCTCATGGTCACCAGCACCTGACCGGCTTCGAGCATGAATTCGGCGTCGGGATTGAAACGGAACCCATGCGGCCCGCGGATGCCGAGCAACACCACGTTCAATTCGTCGAGTGCCAGATCCGCCAATGGACGCGATTCGAATCCGCTTGGCAGATGCACTTCTTCGACCCGATAGCTGCCTTCGGAGCGCAACATTTCGTCGAGAAAACTGACCACCTGCGGCCGAATCATGGATGAGGCGATGCGCATGCCGCCGGTAAAATCGGGCGACACCACCACGTCGGCGCCGGCCTGGCGTAGCTTGGGCGCATTGCGCATCTCGTGGCAGCGCGCCACCACGCGAATAGCGGGATTGAGTTGTTTCGCCGTCAGCGTGATCATGAGATTGCGGCTGTCCTCGTCGGTGACCGCAAAGACGCCTGCCGCTTCAGCGATATCGGCGGTCACCAGGATGTCGTCATCGCTCGCATCACCACACAGCGCGAGCATGTCCGGCAAGCGCTCGCGCGCCGCCTCGAGCACGTGTTCGTCACGGTCGATGACGACGAAATCGCGGCGCGTGGTGGCCAGTTCCAGCGTGACGTTGCGCCCCACGCGGCCGAAACCGCACACCAGATAATGTTGCCGCAGTTTGCCGATCTGTTTTTCCATGCGCCGTTTCCGTAATGAATCGTCGAGATCGCGTTCGAGAAAGAAGACCGACAGCGTGGTGAACATGAAGGTCACCGAGCCGAAACCGACCAGCGAAATGATGCCGGTGAACAGCTGGTCCCAGAAGCCGATGATCGGCACGACCTCGTCGTAGCCCACGGTCGATACGGTCACCAACGTCATGTAGAGCGCGTCGGACCAGGTCGTGCCGAGCGGGCCGATGCCGTAGAAGCCGGCCGTGCCGAGCGCCACGATGCCGAGCAGTACACCGCCGGCCACCAGAATGCGGGCACGAATCCGTTCGAGCTGCCGATGGCGGCTGCGATACCGCGGGTGTGCCGCACTTTGCGCCAAGTGCTCGCGTCGTCGACGATTGGATAAAGGCAGAATCACGACGCATGCCGTCCGCGAGCCAGGTCGCGCACACCGGCTGGTTTAAAGTTCAAGCATAGTCCGTCGTGCAGCCGCCCGTCGACAATCACTCATCCGGCCGCGTTGCGACGCGTACGATGCCGCAGTGTCACCAGAATCAGTGCGCCGAGCGCGACACCCAGCCCGTCGGCCACCCAGTCCAGCGGATCGCCGACGCGCCATGAGGTGAGCGCCTGAGCGGCTTCAATCACCGCGCCGTAGACCAACAAGCCGGCGATCACCCGCCAGCGCGCCGAAGGCCAGGCCACACCGCCGAGCACCATCAGCGTCGCGAAAGCCAGCACATGCTCAACCTTGTCCTGCCAGGAAAACATCTGCATCACGGGTGGCACCGGCAACAGGGCGAGCACGAATACACCCACTAGCGTGGCCAGAAAAAGCGCCTGCAGCAGCACGGTGCGGCGCATCAGGCCGCAGCGGTCTGCTGCTCGCCACCCAGCGCCTCGACGACGGCGGGAATGAGCCGTTTAAGCTCACCGGTCATGAGCGCAAAGTGCGTATCGAACAATTCCGCCGCGCTCTCGCCGCTGCCTTCGGCCGCCTCCTGCACCACATCGAGAAACTGCAGCCGCTTGATTTCACTCTTTTCGGTGAGTAGGAAGGAGACGCGATCGTCCCACGTAAGCCCCAGCCGCGTCGGCAACTTGCCTTCGCTCAAATGCGTCTTGATCTCGTCACCATCAAGCGCATGGCGCACGTAACGCACGGCCGCCTTCTCGTCGCTCACCGACTTGAGTTCGCAGTCCATGTCGATGCTAAAACCGGCCGGGGCCTCACCGCCCGCGAGCCAGTCGGCCATCGCGCTCACCGGGCTCAGCTCGGTGCGCAGCAGCGTGAGCGGGAAGGCATCGAGGCTCTGGCGCAGCGCTTCGAGCACGTCCTCGGCACGATTGAGCCCGGGCACATCCACGCCCAGCCAGCCGTCGCGCGGATCGATCCACGCATACACCTTGCGCCGCCGCGTGAACGCGCGTGGCAGCAGCTCCTGGGTAATCGCCTCGCGCAGCTCCTTCATCTGCTTGCGGCCGGGCGCAAACCCTTGCTCACGCTCGATCAGCTCGGCGCGTTCTTCGGCTTCCTGATTGACCACCGCCGCCGGCAGCAGACGCTGCTCAATGCCCAACGCAATCAGCCACTGGCCGCCGACACTGTGCACCAGCGGACCATCGGCCACCGGCGGCAGCCAGCCGCGCGATTCGGGGTCCTGACTGCCGCAGGGCATGAAACGGCGCCGTGCGAGTTGTTCTTCGAGGCGGTCGATGGCGATATCCCAGTGTACGGGCAGGCGATACAACTGCAGGTTACGAAACCACATGAATAAAATGTCTTTGGTTGGAGGTTATTCGGTGCGTGTCGACGCGGCGATCATGCGGATCACGCGCACCGTATCGAGGTCGGAGGCGTGATAAGCCGAGCGCACATACTCGGTATAGCGCACTTCGCCGCCTTCCTCCTCGTGCAGACCGGTGCGGTAGGTGAAGCGCAGAAACAGCGCTGCCGACCGCTCGACGGGTTGTTCGATTCGAATCGTCAGCGTGCCGCCGGGGTGGGTTTCGGTAGCCGCGGATTCGAAGCGGATCCACTCCATGCCTTGCCAGACCACCGTGTCGTGCACACTCACCTGGCCAAAATCGAGTCGGCGAGTGAGTTGATTCTCCTCACGCGAGAGGATCTCGCAGGCCTCCAACCCAGGCAGGAAGGGGCGCGGATTTTCGGCCCGACACAGCAGCCCAAACCATACTTCCTCCGCGGCCAGGTCAGGAATTTCCGGGGTTTCCGGGTCGTTGACTTCGACCAGGTGCTCGAACTGCACAGCGCGGCTCCATTCATCGTCTGCTTGGACAGGCGCGCAGTGTAACGCGAAAGTGGCGCACGGCAACGACGCGATTCCGGGTTAGCATCGACGCATGCAGATTTCAAGAATTCTACAAAGCCAGGGCTTTGGCAGCCGGCGTGAATCGCGCGCCTTGGTGCGCTCAGGTCTGGTGCAGGTTGACGGCCGCAGGATCGACGATCCATTCGCCGATTTAACCCCGGAAGGTTTGTCGTTCTCGGTCGATGGCGAAGCCTGGATCTATCGCGAAAAAGCGCATCTCCTGCTCTACAAACCGGCGGCGCACGAATGCACGCGCAAGCCGACGTTTTACCCTTCTGTTTTCTCCCTGCTGCCGCCACAACTGGCGGCCCGCGACGTGCAGACCGTCGGTCGTCTCGACCAGGACACCACCGGCCTGTTGCTGCTCTCCGACGACGGCCAGTTCATCCACACCTGGAGTTCCGGCAAGCGGCGCATTCCCAAGCGCTACCGCGTCACCCTCAAACATCGGCATACGCCGGCCCTGATCGACGCATTGCTCAGCGGCGTGCTGTTGCATGACGAGTCCGCGCCGATCGCGGCCGCCGCCTGCGAGCCGATCGATGAGCTGCAGCTGTGGCTGACCGTGACCGAGGGAAAATACCATCAGGTCAAACGCATGATCGGTGCCGCCGGCAATCGTGTCGAAGCGCTGCATCGTGAAAGCATAGGTGGTTTGTCCCTGCCCGCGCATTTCGAACCCGGTGACTGGGGCTGGCTGGAAGCAGCCCAACTGCAAGCGCTGGCCGACTTCGAATCAGCCGACGGTTGAACTGCCTGGCCGACGCCGCGCAGCATGATGACGCCTGTGGGTGAATTGACCTTCCGTGGTGTGCAGTGGCGCAGGTGTTCGGTGCGTGCCTGGCATCAGACAATGCGTTCGTGAAGCAGCATCGATGAACAGGAAATGCGGCGATCGGATGGCACGTTCTGGTTGTTCACTGTTTTTATATTCTTAAATAACAACAATAATAATGCTCGGGCTGTTTGCGTGGATAACCGTAAATATCAATGTGTATTCAATACGTTACGATAATGATATGTCTGGGGAGAAGGCTCGGGTCGGGATGTGGATGGATTGTAGAGTGTTTTTCACGGCGGGCGTTGAGGCGGCCTTATCCACAATTCATCCCGGTCTTTTGCGTGCGGTTGTCAACAGCCATTGAACTTTGAGCGCGGACGGATGGATCGCTGGGATATCTTCTGCAAACGTGTGGATAACTTTGGGGATATCGGCGTGTGCTGGCGCCTCGCGCGCCAGCTGGTGCGCGAGCACGGGCGCCGGGTCCGCCTCTGGGTGGATGATTGGGCGACGCTGCGTCGCCTGGTTGCAGGCTGTCCGGCACAGGTCGCCGTGGTCACGATCGAGGGTGTCGAAGTGTTGCCCTGGTCGGCGGTCGACGCGCGGGTGCGCCCTGCCGAGGTGGTCATCGAAGCGTTTGCCTGTACGCTGCCGCCAGCCTACCGCGCCGTCCTCACCGCAACCACGCCGCCACCGGTGTGGATCTGTCTGGAGTATCTGAGCGCCGAGCCTTGGGTGGAGGGCTGTCATCGGCTGCCATCGGCGGATCCGCTCAGCGGCCGCCAACGTCTGACCTTCTTTCCTGGTTTTACGCGGCGCACCGGTGGGCTGATCCGCGAAGCCGATCTGTTCGCTCGGCGCGAACTTGCCCAAGCCGAAGGCGGCAGGGCGCGCTGGCTCGATCGCCATCCACGGGCGCAAGCGCATG
>CBDTZF010000116.1:0-7767 GCA_965364825.1 uncultured Rhodocyclaceae bacterium
CGAATGCCGAATGCCAGATTGATTCGATCGCGCAAAGCTGGTCGGTGCTGTCAGGTGCAGCCCCGGTCGACCGTGCGAAGCGTGCGATGCGGTCGCTTGACGAGCGACTCGTACGACGCGACACGCGGCTGGTGCAGTTGCTCGACCCGCCGTTCGACACCAGTACGCGCTCGAAGATGCGAAGTGCGCTTGGGAGGTGTTTGACCTGTTGAACCCGCTGAGCCACGCGAACGATGCCGCAGGCATGGCCACTACCAGGTGGAGCCTTTTGTCGTTGCCGGTGACGTCTACGCGCTCGCGCCGCACGCCGGACGCGGCGGCTGGACCTGGTACTCCGGATCGGCCGGGTGGATGCATCGGTTGATCACCGAGTCGCTGCTCGGCCTGCAGTGTCGTGGAGACCGGCTGTGCATGAGACCTCTCCTGCCAGCACACTGGAAAGCTTTTGACATGCAATACAGCTTCGGCGCTTCGCGCTACGACATCTCGTGCCGCCGCGTCGAAGCGGAGGCTGCGACAAGCATCGTCCACGACGGTATCGAGGCTGACGGTGACGCAATCACACTCGTCGATGACGCTCAGGTGCACGTGGTCATAGTGAACTTGCCCCGGCGTCGTTGATCAACACACTGTAAAGGAGAAAAACATGCAACTGGGAATGATTGGCCTGGGACGAATGGGTGCAAGCATGACGGGGCGCTTGATGAGGGCGGGCCACAACTGCGTCGTGCATGACACGCGACCCGATGCCGTCGCCGCGTTGAGCGCTCAAGGTGCCTTCGGCGCGAGTTCATTGGAGGAACTGAGCGCCAAGCTGGCCCGACCACGTACGATCTGGCTGATGGTGCCTGCTGCCATCGTCGACCAGGCGCTTGAGCAGCTGGCGCCGCACCTGGATTCAGGTGACATCGTCATTGATGGCGGCAATTCATATTACCGCGATGACGTGCGACGCGCAAAGCGCCTGCACGAGGCCGGCGTGCACTACCTCGACGTCGGCACCAGCGGTGGCGTTGCTGGCGACGAACGTGGCTATTGCCTGATGATCGGTGGCGAAAAGCCCATCGTCGAACATCTGACCCCGATCTTCTCGGCGCTGGCGCCGGGTGTCGGGACGGCACCCCGCACGCCCGGCCGCAGTGGCGCCATCACACCGGCTGAAGAGGGCTTTCTGCATTGCGGCCCCTCCGGCGCGGGCCACTTCGTCAAGATGGTCCACAACGGCATCGAGTACGGCGTGATGGCCGCCTATGCAGAGGGCCTGGAGATCCTGCACAAAGCCGACATCGGCCAGCGACAGCAAAGCAGCGACGCCGAGACCACGCCGCTGCGCGACCCCGAGTTCTACCAATACGAAATGGATCTGCCCGAAGTGGCCGAGGTCTGGCGCCGCGGCAGTGTCATCGGCTCCTGGCTGCTCGACCTCACGGCCGGTGCGCTGTTGAAGGACCCGCAGCTCGAAGCCTTCGACGGCCGCGTGTCGGATTCGGGCGAAGGTCGCTGGACCCTGCATGCGGCGATCGACGAAGCGGTGCCGACGCCGGTGCTCAGCGCCGCCTTGCACGAACGTTTTGCGTCACGCGGCGAAGCGGGCTTTGCGAATCAGCTACTCTCGGCGATGCGCCACGCCTTCGGTGGCCACCTCGAGAAGCCGGTTGAGGATGAACGATGAGCGCCCCTGCACGCACCAGCCCTACCGCAGAGCGGCCGCACTCCGACGCTCTGGTGGTTTTCGGTTTCAGTGGCGATCTGGCCGGCAAGAAGATCTTCCCGGCGCTGTATGCAATGGTGAAGAAGGGCAACCTGAGCGTGCCGGTGATCGGCATTGCATCGACAAAGTGGGGTGTCGACGAATGGCACCGTCACGTTCGTCACAGCCTCATGCACGACGATCATGCAGGCGGCATCGACGACCCCGCCGCGTTCGATCGCCTGATGGCGCTGCTGAACTACGTCAGCGGCGACTACAACGACGACGCCACCTTCATCGCCTTGAAAGCCGCATTGGATGGCGCGGAGAGACCGGCATTCTACCTCGCCATTCCGCCGTCGCTGTTCGCCACGGTCATCCAGAGCCTGGGCCGCACCGGCCTGGCGCAGGACGCACGCGTCATCGTCGAAAAACCCTTCGGCCGCGATCTCGCTTCGGCGCACGAACTGAACACGGTGACGCAGACGGTGTTTCCCGAGTCGTCGATTTTTCGCATTGATCACTACCTGGGGAAGGAGGCGATCATGAACATCCTCTATTTCCGCTTCGCGAACTCGTTTCTCGAACCTGTGTGGAACCGTCACCATATCGCCAGTGTCCAGATAACACTGGCGGAGGACTTTGGTGTCGGCGCGCGCGGCGCCTTCTATGAGAGCGCCGGCTGTTTGCGCGACGTGGTTGAGAACCATCTGTTCCAGGTGATTGCATTACTGGCGATGGAACCGCCAGCATTCAAGAGCTTCGATGCCGTGCACAGCGCCAAGGCCAGCGTACTGAGTGCGATGCTGCCGCTGAAGCCTGCGGACCTGGTGCGTGGCCAATACATCGGTTATCGCGACGAAAAAGGTGTCGCCAACGACTCCGATGTCGAGACGTTCTGTGCCTTGCGCCTGTTCATCGACTCGTGGCGCTGGGCTGGCGTGCCCTGGTACTTGCGCGCCGGTAAACGGCTGCCCTCATCGGTAGTCGAAGTGCAGGTGCAGATGCAGCCGCCGCCCCAGCAGTTGTTCGACGATTCCGGACCTGCCGGCGGTCGCGCCAACTACTTCCGCTTCCGCCTGCAGCCCGAGGCCAGCATCGCGCTGGCGGCGCGTATCAAGCGCTCGGGCAAGGAGTTCGTCGGCGTTCAACGTGAATTGTATTTGCACGAAGACGAGCCGAATGCTATGTCGACCTACGAGCGCCTGCTCGGCGACGCGATGACCGGCGACGATGCACTCTTCACCGACGAGGACGCGGTGATGGCTGCCTGGAGCGTAGTCGAGCCGGTATTGGCAACACATGGCGCAGCGCTTCCGTACGAACCCGGAAGCTGGGGGCCGGCCGAGGCTGACGCGCTGATCGCCGGCGATGGAGGCTGGCAAGACCCGGCAGCCGACTTCACGATCGAGCGCATCGGCGAACTCGCCGATCTCGACCTCTTGCCCCTGATCAAGCAACCCGCCGACGAGGCGCGTACGACCCCGGAGATGCCATGAACACCAATACCAGGAATTTACACGATCTCGGCCAGAGCCTCTGGGTCGACAATATCAGCCGCGAAATGCTCGAGACGGGAACGCTCGCGCGCTATATCGCAGACTGGTCGGTGACCGGTTTGACATCTAACCCGACGATCTTCGATCACGCGATCGGCCATGGCAGCTTCTATGACGAAACGATCACCCGGCTGGCGCAACGCGGTGAAGACGCAGAGGACCTGTTCTTCGCGCTGGCCTTGGAGGATCTGACCACAGCGGCCGACCTGTTCCGGCCGGTTTTCGACGCTACCGACAGGCTCGATGGTTGGGTCTCGCTGGAAGTGTCGCCACTGCTGGTCGATGACACGGCCGGCACGATCCACGCCGCAGCCCGGTTGCACGCGGCCGCTGACCGGCCGAACCTCTTCATCAAGATCCCTGGCACACCAGCCGGCATCGAAGCCATCGAAGAATCGATCTTCACCGGCGTGCATGTGAACGTGACCCTGCTGTTTTCGCGTGAACAGTACGTCGCAGCGGCCGAAGCCTATCTGCGCGGTATCGAACGCCGTCTTGCGGCCGGCCTGGATCCGAACGTTTCCTCGGTCGCCTCCCTGTTCGTCAGCCGCTGGGACGTGGCGGTGAAAGCGGAGGTCTCGCCGCCGCTGCGCAACCGCCTGGGCCTGGCGATCGCGATGCGCACCTACAAGGCCTATCGCGAACTGCTCGCATCACCACGCTGGCGGAAACTGGCAAACGCTGGCGCACAGCCACAGCGGCTGCTGTGGGCCAGCACCGGCACCAAGGACTCGGCGGCATCCGACACGCTGTACGTCGAGGTGCTGGCGGCGCCCGACACCATCAACACGATTCCCGAGAAGACGCTGCAGGCCTTTGCCGACCACGGCAAGGTCGGCGCTGCGCTGCCGGCCGATGGAGGTGACGCCGAGACGGTGCTGGCTGCGTTCAAGCGCGAAGGCATCGACGAAAAAGCTCTTGCCACGCGCCTGCAACAGGAGGGCGCTGATGCCTTCGCGACGTCGTGGCAGGCGCTGCTCGCGCGTATTCAGGAAAGGCGCAAGAGTCTGGCAGGGGCCGGTGATGGCTTATGAGGCATTGCGCCACTACAGCCAGCTTGCCAGCAACGTGGTCGACCCGACCTTCGGCTTCATGAGCGTCGACTGGGACGGCCTCGTGCCAGCGCTGCTGGCCGCCGAAATCACGGCACGCTACGGACGCGACCCGGCCCAGCTCTACGAGGAACTGGCGCAGGCGCTCGTCGACCGGGCGATTGCCTCACCGTGACAAGCGATATTGCCAACGATCCGGCCGACGAGGCGATGCTCGAATCCTTGCAACGTGGGGCGTTCGACTATTTCCTGAAGGCCTACAACCCACGCAACGGTCTGGTGGCAGACACCACACGCGAGGGCGCGCCCTCAAGCATTGCGGTGATAGGCTTTGCGCTGTCTGTCTACCCGGTCGGCGTCGAGCGGGGCTGGATGGAACGCAGTGATGCCGTGCAGCGCGCGCTCGTCACCCTGCGCTTCCTGATGGCCAGCGATCAGTCGGGCAGCGCTCGAGCCACGGGCTACCGGGGTTTCTACTTCCACTTTCTCGACATGAACAGCGGCACGCGCGTCTGGCTTTCCGAGGTCTCGCTAATCGATACTGGTTTTCTGATGGCCGGTGTATTGACCGCGGCGACGTATTTCAACGCCGACACGGTCGATGAGATTGAGCTGCGCCGGCTGGCTGACGCGCTGTACCACCGCGTCGACTGGCGCTGGGCGCAGCGCGAGGGTGGCGCGGTGACGCATGGCTGGAAGCCGGAGTGCGGCTTCCTCCACTACGGCTGGGAAGGCTACAGCGAGGCGATTCTGCTCTACGTACTAGGCCTGGGCTCGCCAACCCACGCGCTTACCGATCAGAGCTTCACCGCCTGGACCGTGACCTACCAATGGGAGAACCTGTATGGGTACGATTTCCTGTATGCCGGGCCACTGTTCATCCACCAGTTCTCACACGCCTGGATCGACTTTCGCGGCATTCGCGACGCTTTCATGCGCGAGAAGAACTGCGACTACTTCGAGAACAGCCGGCGCGCTACCCAGGTACAGCGCGAGTATGCGATCCGCAACCCTGGCAGCTTTGACAGCTATGACAGCGACTGCTGGGGATTGTCCGCAGGCGACGGACCGCAGGCCGAACCGCTGCGCATCGCTGGCCGTCACCAGACGTTCTACGGTTATGCGGCGCGCGGTGTGCCTTATGGTCCGGACGATGGCACACTCTGCGCCTCGTCGACGCTGTCGTCGCTGGTCTTTGCACCCGAGCTGGTGCTGCCCGCATTGCGTGCGCTGTGGTCGCGATCCGGCGGCCACGATGCAACCTTCATTCGTGCCAGCGGCTTCAACCCGACCGTGACCGAAGCTGGCCCTGAAGGCTGGGTCTCAGCGGGTGAGTTCGGCCTCGACCAGGGTATGATCGTGCTGATGATCGAGAACTACCGCAGCGGGCTGCCGTGGCGGCTGGGTCGCGCCAACCCGTTTGTCGGCGCCGGGTTGCGCCGCGCCGGCTTCAAAGGCGGCTGGCTGTAGCCGGGCCGCGCATGGAAACTTCGATGCTTGATTTGCCCCCTCCCCCGAACCCTTCACATGCTGCTGCCGACGAGGGTGAGTTCCGCCTCAATGGTCGGCCGCCCGGCTGGCGCAATCCGCAACCGCGCGACCCTTACCACCTGCTGGTCATCGGTGCCGGACCGGCCGGTCTGGTCGCCGCTCGCGCCGCCGCCGCCCTGGGGGCGCGCGTCGCACTCGTCGAACGGCATCTGCTGGGCGGCCTCTCCCTGAACTACGGCTGTGTGCCGTCGCAGGCGCTGATCCGTTCATCACGCCTGTATGCACAGATGCGCAACGCTGAAGCCTACGGTGTACGTACACCGCATACCATTGATGTCGACTTCCCGCTGGTGATGGAGCGCATGCGCCGCATCCGTGCTCGCGCTGGTCGTGTCGACTCGCCACAGCTTGTCGCCGCCGCCGGCGTCGATCTTTTCTTCGGCACAGCACGTTTTGTCGATGTCGACGCTGTCGATGTGGACGGTCTGCGCCTGCGCTTCAAGAAGGCGCTGATCGCCACCGGGTCCCGCTCACTGCTGCCGACGATTCCCGGCCTCGACGAAGCCGGCTATCTGACGAATGAGTCGTTGTTCGATCTGACCCTGCTGCCGAAGAGCCTGTTAGTCATCGGAGGTGGCCCAGTAGGCTGCCAGGTAGCACAAGCGCTGTGCCGCTTTGGCTGTCGTACCGTCATCGCCCATGCCGAGCCGCTGTTTCTGCCCAGAGAGGAACGTGATGCCGCCCAGTTACTGGCCGAGGCGCTGGCGCGCGATGGCGTCGAGACTCATTTGAACACCACGGCCGTCAACGTGCATGTCGAGGATGGCAAGAAAATTGTTGAAACACTCAACGATGGTAACGTCGCGACGATCTCGGTCGATGAGATTCTGACCGGCATCGGTCGTCTGCCAGCGCTCTCAAGCCTGGACCTCGAGGCCGCCGGTGTCGCCTTCGACGCCAGCGAAGGCATTACCGTCGACGACTTTCTGCGCACGTCGAACCACCGTATTTTCGCGGCCGGCGATGTGTGCCTGGAGCACCGCTTCACTGACACCGCCGAGGCGTCGGCGCGCATCGTCGTGCGCAATGCCCTGTGCTTCGGTCGCGCGCGACTGAGCACTCTGACCATTCCGTGGTGCACCTACACCGATCCCGAGATCGCTCATGTCGGTCTCTACGTGCGCCAGGCGCGCGAGCGGGGTATTCCGGTGAAGACCTACACGGTGCCGATGCACGAGGTCGACCGGGCGATCACCGACGGCGAGGAAAACGGCTTCGTGAAGGTCCACGTGCGCGACGGCAGTGACAAGATCCTGGGCGCCACCGTAGTGGCACGCCACGCTGGCGAGATGATCAACGACCTGTCGCTGGCGATGGTCGCCGGTATTGGCCTGGAAACCATCGCAACTGTCATTCACGCCTATCCGACGCAGGCCGAAGGCATCAAGAAGGCGGCGCTGGCCCACGTCCGCAGGCCAGCGTCTCAATGGATGACCTGTTTGCAGCGGTGGTGGTTCACACGCTGAAGGGCATGCTTCGCCAGACAGCGAACAGCGCGATTATGTGTCCTCGAGAATAGCGGATGAGGCCTGCAGTTGGTTATTTAACGGAGTATGCGCGATAGACAAGTAATTTCCTTGCCGATGACACTACGCCAATAACCGGTGGGCGCGCATCACCACGTTGTCCGCTGTGAACCCGTACTCGGTCAGTATCAAGCCCACCTCCGAGCCGCTGGCCAGCAGGATCAGATCGGGCATGCTTGCATCAACACCGGCCGCAGTGAGTTCCAGTACGATGTAGGCGCCCCGCCGCAAGCCCTCGGCGCTGGCATATCGGCTGCGGTCCAGGGTTGGCAGATCTTGCCGGATCAGCGCAAAATTCGGCATCGCGCGCAGGCTGGCGAGCTGCTCGACGGGTTGATGCGTCGGGCCGTCCTCACCCACCGCGATGCTGTCGTGCGTGAACACATGCA
>CBDTZF010000117.1:0-7761 GCA_965364825.1 uncultured Rhodocyclaceae bacterium
GCCATGCAAGCGCTCTCCCAGCTGAGCTATACCCCCGGAAAGAGCGCGAATTATAGGAGGCCGCCTCCGGACTGTAAACCCTTCTTCGTGCCTTGGTTCGACATTGGTGCCGGTGGCAACACTTTGCCCGGATTCATGAGGCCCAGCGGATCGAGCGTGTGCTTGATCTGCCGCATTATATCGAGCTCCAACGCGGGTTTGTAGCGCACGATTTCGTCCCGTTTGAGCTGACCCAGCCCGTGCTCAGCCGAGATCGACCCATCGCATTGCGCAACGATATCGTGCACGAGACGGTTCAACAGCGGCGTCTGAGCGATCAAGGCTTGGTTGGCTTGCGGGTCGACGCTGGACAGGTTGTAGTGCAGATTGCCGTCGCCGACATGACCAAACGCAACGATTCGAACACCGGGGAAATCACGTCGTAGTGCAGTTCCTGCCGTATCAAGAAAACGCGGAATGGCACTCACTGGCACCGAAATATCGTGCTTGACACTAATGCCGTCAATGCGCTGCGCCTCGGAGATGTTCTCCCGCAAGCTCCAGAGTGTTTGGCACTGGCTGAGATTTCCGGCAATCGCCGCATCAC
This sequence comes from uncultured Rhodocyclaceae bacterium, assembly GCA_965364825.1. Taxonomy (GTDB): domain Bacteria; phylum Pseudomonadota; class Gammaproteobacteria; order Burkholderiales; family Rhodocyclaceae; genus Nitrogeniibacter. The sequence goes on from CBDTZF010000117.1 coordinate 587, forward strand.
TGACCACGCCGCGTTCGAATTGAGTTTCGATCTCGCGCTCCAGCATGGTTTGCAACGGCGCGTCAGCATCGACATCCGCCAGTTCAAGCAAGACGGACCACTCGCTCGTCGGAGCCAATGGCGCCCGCGCACCCGGAATATGGCGGAGCACAAGCTCCAGCGCGCTGCGGCCGACGAGTTCAAATGCACTGATGCGCTCGCCAAAGCGCTGTCTGAGTGCGTCGAGCAGCGTGATCGCGGCGGGCGCGTCCGCAATATTGACCCACGCGACAGTGCTCTGTTGGGGCCGGGGGAACAGCTTAAGTACGGCGGCGGTGATCACGCCCAACGTGCCCTCTGATCCAATGAAAAGCTGTCGAAGATCGTAACCCGTGTTGTCCTTCACCAGAGCGCGCAACCCATCCCAGATTTGGCCGTCGGGAAGGACGACCTCCAGACCGAGAACAAGCTGGCGCATGCTGCCGTATCGCAGCACGTGCACGCCGCCGGCGTTGGTCGCAATGTTGCCGCCAATCGCGCAACTGCCTTCCGACGCCAGCGAAAGCGGGAATAGCCGGTTGTTCGCTTCGGCGGCCGCCTGCACCGCCGCCAGCGTGCAACCGGCTTCGGCGATCAATGAATTGTTCAGCGGTTCAACGCGCCGAATGGTCTGCATGCGCGTCATGCTGATGACGATGACGTCATCGTCCATGCGCGGCGTTGCCCCGCCACACAAGCCGGTGTTGCCACCCTGCGGCACGATGCCGACTCGTGCCTCGCCGCATGCACGCACAATGGCGGCGACCTGGCCGGTTTCCGACGGACGCACGACCGCGCGTGCGGTGCCGCGATATCGCCCGCGCCAGTCGACCAGATATGGCGCCACCGCTTCTTCATCGACCAATACGTGTGCCTCACCTACCGCCTCACGCAGCCGGGCGAGCAGGTCTTCAGCCATCTTGCGCCGCCGCTTCGATCCCGAGCATGTAACGAATCGCGGGCATCATTCGCGCGGCCGCCGACTCGCCCTCGGCTATCGTCTCCGCCGCACGGTGATAGTCCATCGGCCCCACTTGCCCGACACGCGGCGATATCAGCACGTCTGCGGGCTCCCCCGCCAAACGGCTGCGCGCTATTCGCACCTGCATGATGTTGATGCTGGTCGACAACACACTGATGGCTGAGGGCATCTCGTACTCTGGGCCGCCGGCGCTCTGATGACCGTTCAAGCCAAAGCGCTCGAGCAACCGCTCTGACCAGCTTAACTCCGCTTGTTCCGTGCCAACATTGCCGTTATCACCATTATCGGCAAGCCGCCGTCGCGCGCGCCCGACAATATCGGAACCAAGATCAACCGCAATGACAACGTCGGCACCCATGGCCCGGCATAGCGATACCGGCACCGGATTCACCAGGCCGCCATCAACCAGCAGGCGGTGTTGCAAAACCACCGGCGTGAACAACCCAGGCAGTGCAATCGACGCGCGCACCGCTTTGGCGACACTCCCTTCGCGAAGCCAGATTTCGCGACCTGTTTGCAACTCGGTCGCGACGCACGCAAATGGAATGTCGAGGGCATCGAAATCGCGGTCGGCGAACTCGCGCTGAAAATACTGAATGAGCTTGTCGCCCTTGATCAGCCCGCCACCGATCAGATTCACATCGAGAAACGAGACGATGGTTTGCCACGAAAGACGCTCCACCCAGTCGGTCAGCTTGGCGAGTTGCCCGCTCGCTACGGCAGCGCCGACAAAAGCGCCGATCGAGCATCCACAGACGATATCCGGACGGATGCCCTCGTTCGCCAATGCTCGCAACACGCCGATATGCGCCCATCCGCGCGCCGCGCCGCCGCCAAGCGCAAGGCCGACACGTAAAGGCGCGCTTGAATCCTGGTTCGGTAACGGTTCATGCATGGAATTGCCTCGCTCGCGCACTGTGGTGGCGGCGCGTAGATAGCATCGAGACTACCGGAAATCATACTGCGTGTTCTACAAGCAATATGTTTGGGGGCACGTAAACAGAGCAAGCCGCCATTTGGCATGCGTCACATTTTCGTGCAACGACATGCAGCGGCGGCTTTCTTCGGATTTGATTTGGGTAACTGAACGCGTCAGAAGGCAGTTTCAGTCGGGGCAACGGAATCACACGCCGTGTTGGCGCATTTGTTCTCGCTTACTTTAATTTCTTGCGGGGTGATGAATCGGCCGTGTGGTCGTTGGCCTCAGCGCTTTCTTCACCCTCTCCCGGCACGTTGTCGGGAAACTTGAAGCCGGTAAACAAATTGCGCGTCTGACTTTCAACCTGCTCCTGCATCTGGGTGAGCATTTTCTTGCTCTGCTCCATGTAGGCGCCCATCATGCTTTGCAATGCGGGGCCTTGAAAATTCAGGAACTGGGCCCACAGATCCTGACTGACCGGACTGTTTTCGCCATAAACCGATCGCGCTTGATCCTGAAGTTTGTGCTGCAGTTCGGTAAACGCCTTGATGTTGTTCTCAAGGTACTTACCCATCATGCCCTGCATTGCGTTGCCGTAGAAGCGGATCATGTGCGACAACAGATCGCTGGTGAACATCGGCGCCCCGCCGGATTCTTCTTCAAGAATGATCTGCAGGAGGATGGTGCGCGTCAGTTCGTCGCCGCTCTTTGCGTCGATGACCTTGAATGCGTCGTGATTCAGAACCAGCTCTTTGACGTCCGCCAAAGTGATGTAGGAACTTGTACGCGTGTCATACAGGCGGCGATTCGGGTATTTCTTGATCAGTCGTGCTTGATCGGGCATTGCGGTGGTCTCCACACGGCGGGGGAAATGCCCGCATTTGCGAGATTATACCGCGGTGCGCAAAGAAAAACCCCGCCAATCGACGGGGTTTCGCGTGATTGATTGCGCAGTGCGGCGATCAATACATATGCAGGCCACCATTGATATTGATGGTTGCGCCGGTGATATACCCCGCAAGCTCGGAAGCAAGGTAGGCACATAGGCCACCGATTTCTTCGGGCGTGCCGAGGCGTTTCATCGGCACCGAATCCTTGATGCCTTGAACGATGTCCTCGCGAATCGCCATCACCATTTCAGTGGCGACGTAACCCGGCGCGACGGCATTGACCGTTACGCCCTTGGTTGCCAGCTCCTGAGCGAGTGCTTTGGTAAAGCCAAGCACACCGGCTTTGGCGGCCGAGTAGTTGGTTTGCCCTGCCTGCCCTTTGATACCGTTAACCGACGAGATGTTGATGATGCGACCCCAACCGCGCTCGGCCATTTTTGGCGAAATGTGACGTGTCACGTTGAAGACACTGTTCAGATTCGTATTGATGACCGCGTCCCACTGATCCTCTGCCATATTCTTGAAAATCTTGTCGCGCGTGATGCCAGCCATATTCACCAGCACGTCCACCGGGCCCGCCTCGGCCTCGACTTTCTCTACCATTGCCCCACAGGACGCGTAGTCGGAGACATCGCCTTCGGCCGCAAGAAAGTTGAAGCCCTGGCGCTCTTGCGTGGCCAGCCATTCATCCTTCCGGTCAAAATTCGGCAGGCAGTTGGCAACAACCAGCATGCCTTCTTTTGCAAACGCCTGACACACTGCTGTGCCCAGGCCGCCCATGGCGCCGGTGACCAGCGCAACTCTTTTCGTCATAATTCAATCCTCAAGAAAATTCTGCCTACAGGTAAAGTCACGGCGCGCCAGAGCTTCTTCTTGAGCACAGACGGGAACAAACTGTTACCTGATGCAATGGACGAATTATACGCAAAAACCCCTTTTTTGTGGTGCACCGCAGCAATTTTCTTGAATATGTTGCACTGCAACAACAAAAAATGGCGCACAAAGTGCGCCATTTTTTGTGACAAGGACTGCAATCAGAACATGTGCTGACCACCGTTGATGGAGATGTTTGCACCGGTCACAAACGCTGCCTCTTCCGACGACAGATAAGCCACCAGCCCGGCGATCTCTTCCGGCTTGCCAAGACGCGCAAGCGGAATTTGCGGAATGATCTTGCTGTCGAGGATTTCCTGCGGGATCGCCATCACCATCTTGGTGCCGATATACCCCGGCGAAATAGTGTTCACCGTCACACCGCTGCGCGCCGTTTCAAGCGCAAGCGCCTTGGTGAAACCGTGCATACCGGCTTTTGCGGCCGAATAGTTGGTTTGGCCAAATGCACCTTTTTGCCCGTTTACCGACGACACGTTGATCACGCGGCCCCATTTGCGTTCAGTCATGCCGGGGATGACCTGTTTGGTCATGTTAAAGACGCTATCGAGATTGGTGCGGATGACGGCATCCCAATCTTCCTTGCCCATTTTCTTGAACGTCATGTCGCGCGTGATGCCGGCGTTGTTGACGAGCACGTCGACCGGGCCGACTTCTGCCTCGACTTTGGCGACACATTCTTTTGCCGATTCGAAATCGCCCACGTCACACCCAACGGCCTTAAAACCGTAGCCCATGCCGTTCATGTTTTTCAGCCATTCTTCGGCCTTGGTGTTGCCCGGCGAGTGAGTCGTCACCACGTTGTAGCCCAATGCGGCGAGTTTGATGCAGATCGCCTCACCGAGACCGCCCATACCACCAGTTACGAGTGCTGTTCTAGCCATGTGTTATCTCTCCTCTCCCGAAACGCGAAGGGCTGATTCGTAGTCTGGCGACGCCCTTCCTCTTCCGCCAGGCCATTTGCAAATCAAAATCGTGTCAATTCAGGATCTTTCCTTGACGTACCGTCCTGGTGCCGGTTCGATCGGCTCATAGTTCGTGCTGCCAATCCGGCCGCGCGCCTTCACTTCCTTTCCACTGCGCTCGCCGAGCCATTCGATCCAGTTCAACCACCAGCTGCCGGGACGTTCCTCCGCCGTCGCCAACCACTCCTCCGGCGCGGCACAGTCCGCATCACTCACCCAGTAACTACGACGATTTTTGCTTGCCGGGTTGATGGCACCGGCAATGTGACCGCTGGCGCCAAGCACAAAACGCGTCTCCCCACCGAGTAGATTACGCACCAGATACGCGCTATTCCACGGAACAATGTGATCTTCGCGCGCGGCCAGCAAATAGGCCGGAACATCCACCTTGCCCAGATCGATCTTTTCACCAAGCATCTTCAGGCGACCCGGCACGCTCAGGTTGTTTTCGAGATACATGTTGCGCAGGTAGTACGCGAGAAACGGCCCCGGCAAACTCGTACTGTCGGCATTCCAGTAAAGCAGATCAAAGGCAGTGGGCTTGCCACCTTTAAGGTAATTGCCAACCACGTATTGCCAGATCAGATCGTTGGCGCGCAAGGAAGAAAACACATTAGCCAGTTCCTGCCCTGGCAGCAGACCGCCCTTTCCTATCGTCGCCTCACGCTTCGACACGCTCGTTTCATCAACCAGACAGCCCAGCTCACCCGAATCGGCAAAATCCAGCAGCGTCGTCATGAGCGTCAGGCTCTCGACCGGATCTTCACCGCGCGCTCTTGCCACCGCCAACGCGGATGTCAGCAACGTACCGCCCACGCAGAAGCCAAGAGCGTTGGGTTTTTTGACGCGGGTCACGTCGCGCACGATATCGAGTGCGGTCAGCGGGCCTTTCTCCAGATAGTCGTCCCAAGTGGCCTGGGCCTGCTCCTCTTTGGCGTTCTTCCATGACACAAGAAAGACCGTATAGCCCTGCTCAACAATGAAACGCACAAGCGAATTGTGCGGTTGCAGATCCATGATGTAGAACTTGTTGATGCAAGGCGGCACGATCAGCAACGGCTTCTGCGCGACCTTTTCGGTCAGCGGCGAATACTGGATCAGCTGCATCAAGTCGTTTTCGTAGATCACCGAGCCCGGCGTCAACGCCAGATTGCGCCCGACTTCGAAAGCGCTGTCGTCGGTCATCGAGATACGGCCCTTGTCCATATCCTGGAGCAGGTTCTGGATGCCGTCGGAAATACTTTGCCCCTTGGTCTCGACCGCCGTCTTGATGAATTCCGGATTGGTCGCAGCAAAATTGCTCGGCGCAAGCGCGTCGACATATTGCCGCGTCAGAAACTGAAGTCTCGCTTTCGAGCGGCCGTCTTCCATCGGCAGCTCTTCAGCCATCTGGTTGAGGTACTCGGAATTCAGCAGATAGGCCTGCCGAAGGTAGTCGTAAACCGGACTTTCCGACCACGCTTCCGCACTGAATCGTCGATCGCCCGGCGGTGCCTTGGCAATGCTGACCTGCTCATCCTTGCCGCGATGGAGCATCTCAGACCATAGCTGTGTGTGCCCCTCCACCAACTGCTTTTGCAGCCTGAGAAACGACTCGGGCGTCGGCATCGGCACTTGCCCATTCGGCGGTTTGAAGCCTTCGGTGCCCTTGCCGACAAAGTCAAAAAACTGGCGCGCAAACTGCTCGCCTTGTTGAACCAATTCCGCTACGTTCGGGAACGCAGGATTCTTGTTTTCGGTCATCCTTTCTCCTGACCAGCTAAAAGCGGGCGAAGTCGTTGGCCCGTCTCACAACAAAACACCAACCAGACACCATGTACATTATTGCCATCGCCTGGATCTACGTCGCTCTGCTCGTCGCCATTTCCGACACCACTATTGTCGGTGGCGTTCTTACTTTTATGTTTGCCGGTGTACTGCCGCTTGGCCTGTTCTTGTGGCTGGCCGGTACACCCGCACGAAATCGCCGGCGACTGCGCAACGCCGAACACGGCTCGAAGCAACAGGATGGCGCCAATTCGGATGAGAATCAATAGTTGAGACAAGCAAGGCAGGATTTCACGCTGCAGATCGCGCGCCTTTGACGCCGGTAGCGCGACCTGGACTCGCAGCCCTGATCACGCCGAATTACCCACGATCCAGACGCATGTCGCCATGCGACCGGTGACAGCGTCGCGCCGATACGAGAAAAACCGCGCATCGTCGCTGAATGTGCATCCATCGCCCCCATACACGGCACTTACGCCACACGCGTGCAGACGCTGCGTCGCGATCCGATAGAGATCCGCAAACCATTTCCCCGGATTGTGCGACGGCGCGAACGCATCCGCCGCCTGCGCATCTTTCGCCACAAAAGCCGCGCGCACCTCGTTACCCACCTCGAACGCCGCCGGCCCGATCGCAACGCCCATCCACGCCATAAGGGACGACGGCGACACCTTCATCGACGCAACCGTATTTTCCAGCACGCCATCACACAGCCCGCGCCAGCCCGCGTGAGCCGCAGCCAC
>CBDTZF010000118.1:0-7735 GCA_965364825.1 uncultured Rhodocyclaceae bacterium
AGTCACGGTGTGGCGCGGCTCGATGAACATGCGCGAACCGATCATCTTCCACGCCTTCTCCGACACCGGTACGACCTGGTCACCGCTCAGAGTCTTTCCCTGCAGGGCGGCAAAGGTCAGGTAGGCGGTCATCAGCTTGGTCAACGAGGCCGGCTCGACGCGCGCATCCGCCTTGTGCTGCGCCAACACCTGACCGGCGCCGTAGTCGAGCAGTAGCCAAGCGTTCGCCGCCAAGGCGGGTGCCGGTGCAATTTCCGCAAGTGCAGCGAGTGAAAGGAGAGACAACAACAGAACAGCAGCAAATCGTTTGAGCAAAACGGTCATTCCGGGTTGGAGTGGGACGGAAGCGCCGCCGGTTCGGCGGCGACAGGGCAAATTATAGGGCTTATAGGACGCCGCCATGCCCTGACCAAATCGGCGGTCGGCGATTCATTGCCGCACGACGAAGGGGCGCAAGTTAATCGCTTCGGTAATTTTTTCAGCCACGGCGCGCGCCATGCCTGCTGAGGCATACGGCCCCGCACGCAGGCGGTAGCGGTCGGAATCCGCATCGCCCAGCACGGTGAGGCGGTCGCGCAGCCAGTCGAGTTCATCGGCGACATAGCTGCGAAACCCCTCTGCATTGTCACGCGTGCGGAAAGCCCCCAACTGCAGGAACACGCCCGGCGCCGAGGTGGCCGCAACCGGCTCGGGCGGCGGTAGCGTCGCCGCGGCAAGGGGTTCGTCGTGATTAAGGAGGACGGCCGGATCGGCGGCGGGCGGATCATCCGCGAGCGGCGGCAACGGCGCGACGGCGACCGGAGGAGGTGGTGCGGGCGTTGGTGTTTCCGGCGCAGCCGGCGGCGCGTCGACCGGCGCGGGCTGCGCGATCACCGGCGCCATCTCGTCGAGCATCAACGCCTCGATCTCGACCGGCGTGCTGCCGTGCTGCAAAAAACCGAGCTTGAAGGCCGCGGCATACGACAGGTCGATCACCCGCCCGGAGTGGAATGGCCCGCGATCATTGACCCGCACTACCGCCGAGCGGCCGTTGGCGAGGTTGGTCACGCGCACGAAACTGGGCAGCGGCAGCGTCTTGTGCGCGGCCGTCATGGTGTACATATCGTAGCGTTCGCCGTTGGCGGTGGTGTTGCCGTGGAATTTGCGCCCGTACCAGCTTGCCCGGCCGCGTTCCTTGAATGGCACCCGCTCCAGTTGCGGCGTGTAACGACGGCCAAAGACGGAGTACGGGCGACTGGTCGCGCGATTCACCGGCTCGTCACGCACCACCGCATCTTCCAGTGTGTGGATACTGTCGGGCACCTCGTCGCCGGGGCCGTCGTCCTTGTAGTACTTGCCGCCGGTGCGCGGGAGATCGGGGATCGAACCCGAGGATGCACCACCGCGCGACGCGCTGCCCGATGGTCCTCCGGCGCAAGCTGTGAGCAAGAGCGCCAGCGCGCCAACGGCAAGCCAGCGCCACGGCGCGGCAGACGTGAAAGCAGGCGGAATGGGGCGAAAGCAAAACATCAGGGCTGACTCAAAACACGCTCGCGCTGAATACTCATGAGAATGCCGACGCCACAACACAGCGTGACGAGCGCCGTGCCTCCGTAACTGATAAAGGGTAATGGCACCCCGACGACCGGCAGGATACCACTGACCATGCCCATGTTCACGAAGGCGTAGGTAAAGAAGATCATCGTGATGGCGCCGGCCAGCAAGCGCGTGGCGAGGGTCGGCGCGCTGGCCGCGATCGACAGCCCGCGCAGCAACAGCAGCATCAGCACGACCAGCAGCGCCAGCGCGCCAACAAGGCCGAATTCCTCGGCCAGCACGGCAAACACAAAGTCGGTGTGGCGCTCGGGCAGGAAGGCAAGATGCGTTTGGGTGCCGTTCATCCAGCCCTTGCCGGTGAGTCCGCCCGAGCCAATCGCGATCGTTGACTGGATGATGTGGAAGCCACGGCCGAGCGGGTCGGAGGTCGGATCGAGCAGGGTGCAGATACGATGTTTCTGGTAATCGCGCAATATCTGCCAGTCCACCTCGGGCCGGCATAGCGAGTCACCGAAAAATCCGATTGCGGCAACGCCGAGCAGCGCCACCACCGCCACCGGCACGATCAGCTTCCATGACAAGCCGGCGAAAAAAATCACATACATGCCGGCCGCCGCGACCAGCAAGCTGGTGCCCAGATCAGGCTCGGTGACGATGAGCCCGACCGGCACCGCGAGCAGTACGCTGGCGACGAGGAACTCGCGCAGGCCGGTGGCCCCTTCGCGTTGCTGGAAATACCAGGCGAGCATCATCGGCATGGCGATTTTCATCAGCTCGGAGGGCTGGATGCGCGTCACGCCAATGTCCAGCCAGCGCTGTGCGCCCTTCGAGACTTCGCCGAACAGCGCCACCGCAATCAGCAGGACGACCCCGATCAGGTACAGCGGCACCGCCAGCCGGACAATGCGCGCGGCCGGGATGCGCGCCACCGCCCACATCGCCACCAGCGCCACGCCAGTATTGGCAATCTGCGCTTCGGCGCGCTCGGGCGAGGCGCTCTGCACCAGCACGAAAGCGGCGGCGAGCAACAGTGACACGATCAGGAACAGCGGCGGGTCGATCGGCCGCAGCAGAGCGCGCACCAGCGCCACCGGATGAAGTCGGATTTCCATCAGCCCGGCGACCTCATGGTGTCACCTCATCAGGCGCGGGTTCGGCGGGCGGCGCAGTTGCCTTCTCGTGACGCTTGCCAAGCATGTAGAAATCCATCACTTCACGCGCAATCGGTGCCGCCGAGCGTGAGCCAAAGCCGCCGTTTTCGACCAGCACGGCCAGCGCGATGCGTGGCTTGTCCGCCGGCGCGTAGGCGATGAACCAGGAGTGATCGCGCAGGCGCTCGGCCACTTCATCCTCTTTGTAGCGTGAGCCCTTGAGCGAGTAGACCTGTGCCGTGCCGGTCTTGCCGCCGACGCTGTATTCGGCGTCACCAAAGGCGCGCGCGCCCGTGCCTTCGCGCGTCACATCGACCAGCGCTGCCCTGATGGCTGCCATATCTTCGGACTTCACCGGAATACGGCGGACTGGCGTGGGCTCGACCATCGACCGTTTGCCCGTGGCCGGATCGACAAGGTACTTGACGACATGCGGGCGGAATACCACGCCGTCGTTCACCAGCGTCGCCAGGGCGCTTGCCATTTGCAAGGGTGTATAGGCGTTGTAGCCCTGCCCGATGCCCACCGAGATGGTCTCGCCGCCGTACCATTTTTCCTGGGCGCGCGTCTTGAAGCGCTGGCGCTTCCACTCCGGCGACGGCAGCACGCCGCGCGCTTCGCCGGGAATGTCGATGCCGGTGCGCTCGCCGAAGCCGAACGGACGCATGAAGCCGGCAATCGCTTCGATGCCCAGATCGTTGGCGAGCTGGTAGTAGTAGGTGTTGCACGATTTGACGATGGATTTGTGCAGATTCACCCGGCCGTGGCCGCCCACCTTGTCGTCCATGAAACGGTGGCCGCCGAAATAGAAGTAGCCCGGGTCGAAAATCGCCTGCGCCGCGGTGCGCTTGCCCAGACTGAGTCCGGCCAACCCCATGAAGGGTTTGAAAGTCGAGCCGGGCGGGTAAGCAGAATAAATGGCGCGGTTGAGCAGCGGCTTGTCGGGTGACTCATTGAGGCCTTTCCAGTCGGCCACCGAAATGCCATCGACGAACAGATTGGGATCGAAACCCGGCGCCGACACCAGCGCCAGCACGCCGCCGGTGGCTGGCTCGATGGCCACCAGCGCGCCACGCCGCTCACCAAACGCGGCGGCCGCCACCTGCTGCAAGCCGGCGTCCACGGTCAGGATCAGGCTTTGCCCAGGGTCCGCGGTGACGCGACTGAGAACGCGTACCGACCGTCCGCCGACATCCACTTCCACCTGCTCGGAACCCGTGGTGCCATGCAGTTGCGCCTCATAGCTCTGCTCCAGCCCGCGCTTGCCGATGTGGTCGGTACCGCGGTAGTTGGCCGACTCGCCCTTGTCTTCAAGGTGCTCAACATCGCGCGCGTTGATACGCCCCATATAGCCGATCACATGGCCGAACAAGGCGCCATGCGGATATTCGCGAAACAGGCGGGCACGCACCTCGACGCCCGGAAACCGGAAGCGCTGGGCCACAAAGCGGGCCACTTCTTCATGGCTCAGCCGGGTGCGGATGGCGACACTTTCGAAGGGTTTGCTGCTTTCGCGAAATTTGCGGAAACGGCGCCGGTCGTAGTCGTCGATGTCGACCAGGGTGGCGAGCGCATTAATCGTCGCCTCGACATCGGTCACCCGCGACGGTGTGATTTCGAGTGTGTAAGCGGCGAAATTGCGCGCCAACACCTCGCCGGTGCGATCGACGATGGTGCCGCGGTTGGGCACCACCGGCACCAGCGCGATGCGATTGTCCTCGGCGCGGGTGTGAAAATAATCGAAGCGCACCACCTGAAGATAGAAAAAGCGCGCCCCAAGCAGACTGAGGCACACGAACATGAAGAGCCCGGCCACCACCACGCGTTTGCGCAACGGCCCGATCTCCTGACCGGGCGAGCGGAGCTCGGTCATCACGCCCGATCCACTCTGATCAACTGGCGGTGCAAATCAGATCGGCCGGTTATCGTCACGGTCTTCGGGCTGGTATTGCGGCAACAAGAGGACGAAATGCAGCGGCAGCCACAGCAGGGCGCCGCTCACGCTACTGAGAAAATAGCTCCAGCCGGGAAACTCGGCACCCGCCAGCATGCGCACCGCCACCATCACCAGCTGCGCGCCCAGCAGCAAGGGCAGGATCTGCACAGATTGCTGCACGGGGCCGAACCACAGCACACGCCGCGCCAAAGTGTTGGCGGCGTAGGCGAGCAGTACATACGCCAGAGCATGCTGCCCCATCGCCGCACCGTAGGCCACATCCATGAGAATGCCGAAAACGAAACCGGCGCCCATGCCGACGTGCCGCGGCTCGCGCACACACCAGAAGGCCAGCACCAGCGCCATCCAGTCAGGCACGCCGACAATCGGACTCCACGGAATGTAGCTAAGCGTCATGGCGACGATCAACGACAGGTACACGAACCAGAGGCGAACCGGTCGGAGAATGCGGCGCGAGCGATGGGAGGGCTGCATCGCGGTCAGTCCTTCGCCGCCGCCAAGGCATCGGCGGTCAATTCAGGCGAAGGCGGGCGTGCGAGCGCTGTCGCCCGGCCCAGAATCATCACCTGCGCGGCGTGACGGACCCCGGCGACCGGTTCGCACTCAATCTGCGCAAAAGCCAACCGGTCGCGCTCGACGCCAGTCACGCGCGCCACCGGGATACCGGCGAGAAACACGCCATCGAGTCCCGACGTGACAATGCGATCCCCCGGCTGCACATCGGCGTTAGCGAGCAGGTAGCGCAGCGACAGCGCACTGCGGCCGCCGCCGTACAAGACCCCGGGCTGCCCGGTGCGCTCGATCCGCACCGGCATCGCCTGGCTCTTGTCGGTAATCAGCGTGACTTCGGACTGCATCGGATAGACGCGCGTGACCTGGCCGACCACGCCGAGTTCATCCACCACCGCCTGGCCGGCGGTGACGCCGTGCTGGGTGCCACGATCGAGAATCACCTTGCGGGAAAACTCGTCGCGCGCCTGGTACAACACATCCGCCGCGATCGAAGTGGCCCGCACGCGCGCCGACATCCGCATCAGCCCGCGCAGGCGCGCGTTCTCGCGCTCGAGATCGGCCTGGCGCAATAGCCGCTCGGCATCGCCCAGCGCCTTGCTGCGCAACGCGCGGTTGTCGCGCTGGACTTCGACCAGCGTGGAAAAATACTCCGACACATTGCGCACCAGCTCGGCGGGGGTTGCCGCAAGCATTTCGAGAGGGTAGACCGCCACGGAGATCGCCTGACGCACGACCTCGAGGTAACGGAAGCGCAGGTCGGCAACCAGCATCGTCAAGCACAACGACACCAGCACAAGCAGCCGCACCAGCGGCGCCGGACCACGGCGAAAGATCGGTGGTGGCTGATGGCCTACCAAAAGACCGTGTAAACCATGAATTGGAAGACGCGTAGTTTGGAAGACGCGTGGGTTAGTTCGACAGAGCGTCGATTATGCCCCCATCAGGGGGCTACTCGGAGGTGAAGATAGAGCCCAGTTTGTCCATCTTTTCAAGCGCCATACCCGAGCCGCGCACCACGCAGGTGAGCGGCTCGTCGGCGACAATGACCGGCAGACCAGTCTCTTCCATGAGCAGGCGATCGAGGTCGCGCAGCAGCGCGCCACCGCCGGTGAGCACCATGCCGCGCTCGGCAATGTCGGCACCCAGTTCGGGTGGGGTCTGTTCGAGCGCGATCTTGACCGCCGAGACGATCTGGTTGAGCGGCTCATTGAGCGCCTCGAGCACTTCGTTGGACGAGATGGTGAAGCTACGCGGAATGCCTTCGGCCAGATTGCGCCCTTTCACTTCCACCTCGAGCACTTCGGCGCCGGGGAAGGCCGAGCCGATTTCCTTCTTGATCCTTTCCGCCGTAGTATCGCCGATCAGCATGCCGTAATTGCGGCGGATGTAATTGATGATGCTTTCGTCGAATTTGTCGCCGCCAACCCGCACCGAGCCGGAATACACCATGCCGCCGAGCGAAATCACGCCCACTTCGGTGGTGCCGCCACCGATATCGACCACCATCGAGCCGGTCGCATCGGCTACCGGCAAGCCGGCGCCGATCGCCGCGGCCATCGGCTCTTCGATCAGGTACACCTGGCTGGCGCCCGCCGCGAGTGCGGCATCGCGGATGGCGCGCCGTTCGACCTGGGTGGAGCCGCAGGGGACGCACACGATCATGCGCGGGCTGGGCGAAAAAAGGCGCGAATCGTGCACCTTCTTGATGAACTGCTTGATCATCTGTTCGGTGACGACGAAATCGGCGATCACGCCGTCTTTCATCGGCCGGATGGCGGTAATGTTGCCCGGCGTCTTGCCGAGCATCTGTTTGGCCGCATGGCCGACCGCCTGAATCGTCTTTTTTGCGTTCGGACCACCCTCGGTACGAATCGCCACCACCGACGGCTCGTCGAGCACGATACCTTTGGCTCGAACGTAGATCAGCGTGTTGGCCGTACCCAGATCGATTGCAAGGTCATTGGAAAAATAGGAACGCAAAAAACCGAACATGTAAATCCCGTGAGTCCTGTGGGGGCGTTGGGAAACAAACGAATATGATAACCTACAAACCCTAGTGATTTAAGCAGGTTTGTGGCGTCATGTCTCTTTCGATCGACGAGATTCGACACATCGCGCGGCTCGCTCGCATCGAGCTCGCCGACGGTGACGCGCAGGATACACTGGACAAGCTGAATCGCATTTTTGGGCTCATCGAGCAGATGCAGGCGGTCGACACCAGCCAGGTCGAACCGATGTCGCACCCGCAGGAAGTTTCACAGCGCCTGCGCGACGATACGGTGACCGAGAGCAACAATCGTGACGCCTTCCAGGCCGTCGCGCCGCAGACCCAAGCCGGCCTCTACCTCGTCCCCAAAGTCATCGAGTAACACACCCCACCGTCACGCGGCAGGCCCGGCCTGCCGCGCCGATGGCGTCGATGTTGCGCACGTCGGCGCAGTAGGTGGCGTAGCGTGCCGGATCGATGCCGTGCTGCGCCGCCCAATCATGAACGGCCTGCACGCACCGCGCCACCAGCGCCAGCCGGTAGCCCGCATGGGCGTAACGCAGGGCCAGCGCCTGCCCAATGCCGCTGGAG
>CBDTZF010000119.1:0-7546 GCA_965364825.1 uncultured Rhodocyclaceae bacterium
CCACTCCAATCGCGCACTGTTACGACCTGTCGCCATCATGACCGCGAGTCTCGTGCTGCTCGCTGCCTGCAGCGACGCCAAGAACGCGTCGCCGGCGCCTGCTGCTCCGCCTGCCGTGACCGTGATGCCGGTTCAGCCGCAGGCCGTGCCGATGGTGACCGAATTGCCGGGCCGCACCGCGGCCTATCAGATTGCCGAGTTGCGGCCGCAGGTCACGGGCATCATCAAGGAACGACCGTTCAAGGAAGGCAGCGAGGTCGAGGCCGGACAGGTGTTGTATGTAATCGACGCGTCGACCTATCAGGCAGACTACGACAGCACCCAGGCGGAATTGAGGCGCGTGCAGACCGAAGCCCGCCTGGCGGAGATCAAGGCGGCACGCTACGCAGACTTGCTCCAGCAGAAATTCATCAGCAAGCAGGCTAACGACGAAGTCGCCGCGGCAGCGAACCAGAGCCGTGCCGCGGTTGAGAACGCCGCCGCTGCGGCACGGCGGGCCAAGATTGATGTGGGTTATGCCCACGTCAAATCGCCGATTGCAGGACGTATCGGGCGCTCGACCGTCACCCCGGGCGCGCTCGTGACTGCCAATCAGGTCGAGGCGCTGGCGACGGTGCAGCAACTCGATCCAATTTATGTCGATCTCACCCAATCGAGCGTGGAGATGTTGCGGCTCCGAAAGGCGTATGACTCCGGACGCCTGCAAAAATCCGCCGACGACACCGTACCGGTCAAGCTGCTGCTTGAAGATGGCAGCGCGTACGCCAGCGAAGGCCGGATGGAGTTTTCTGAAGTCACCGTCGATCAGAACACCGGCAGCGTCACCTTCCGCGCGGTGTTTCCCAATCCGGACGGAGAGCTGCTACCCGGCATGTATGTGCGCGCGCAGCTCACCCAGGGCGTGCGCGACGGTGCGATGCTGGTGCCCCACGCCGCACTCAGCCGCGACCCGCGTGGCAATGCGCAGGTGATGGTGGTTAACGGCAGCGACGAGGTCGAAGTGCGCCCGGTAACGGTCGCCGAATCGCAGGGCGAGTCATGGGTCATTACCGACGGACTCACGGCGGGTGATCGCGTCATCGTCGAAGGGCTGCAGCGTGCGCGTCCGGGGACGAAAGTCCAGCCGCAGGAAGCCGGCGCCGCAGAGGGCAATCCACCATCAGATGCCGGCGCCGCGCCGGCAAAAAGCTGAGGCAGACTCCTATGGCTCGCTTCTTTATCGACCGCCCCATCTTTGCCTGGGTCATCGCCATCATCATCATGCTCGCTGGCGCGCTGTCCATCCTCGAACTGCCGGTGTCGCAGTATCCGTCGATCGCACCGCCCGCCGTGGTCATCAACGCGCGCTATCCGGGCGCCTCCGCCAAAGCCGCTGAAGATTCGGTGACCCAGCTCATCGAACAGAAGATGACCAGCCTCGACGGTCTGCTGTACATGAGTTCGAACAGCGATTCCTTTGGCAATTCTTCGGTGACGCTGACCTTCAATGCCGACACCGACCCCGACATTGCGCAGGTGCAGGTGCAGAACAAGCTGCAGACGGCCCTGCCCTTGCTGCCGCAACCGGTGCAGCAACAAGGGGTTACGGTGGCCAAGTCGGCACGCAACTTCCTCATGGTGGTCGGTTTCGTGTCGGAAGATGGCAGCCTGGTGGCAAGCGACCTGTCGGACTTTCTCGTCTCCACGGTGCAGGACCCGCTGTCGCGAGTCACCGGCGTCGGCGAAGTGCAGGTGTTCGGCTCGCAATACGCAATGCGTGTTTGGCTCAAGCCCGACAAACTGACAAATTTCCGCCTCACCCCGAACGATGTGCGCAACGCCATCGAGGCGCAGAACACGCAGATCTCGGCCGGTCAGCTCGGCGGCACGCCGGCTGTTCCGGGCCAGGGTTTCAGCGCGTCGATTACCGCGCAAAGCCGGCTGCAGACAGTCGAGGAATTCGAAGCCATCTTGTTGCGCAGCGCGGCCGACGGCGGTGAAGTGCGTCTGCGCGATGTCGCGCGTGTCGAGATCGGTGCCGAGAACTATGGCACTGTCGCGCGCTTCAACGGACAACCTGCGGCCGGCGTCGGCATCCGTTTGGCGACCGGCGCCAACGCGCTCGAAACCGCCGACGCAGTGCGCGCCCGGCTCGACGAGATGGAGCGTTTCTTCCCCACCGGCGTGAAATACGTGGTGCCTTACGACACCACACCGTTCGTGCGTATTTCAATCAAGGAAGTGGTGTTCACGCTGATCGAGGCGGTGGCGCTGGTGTTCCTCGTGATGTTCCTGTTCCTGCAAAATCTGCGCGCCACGCTGATCCCCACCATCGCCGTGCCGGTGGTGTTGCTGGGCACCTTTGGTGTCATGGCCGCGTTCGGCTTTTCGATCAACACGCTCACCATGTTCGGCGTCGTGCTGTCCATCGGCTTGCTGGTCGATGACGCCATCGTGGTGGTGGAAAACGTCGAGCGCCTGATGCAGGAAGAGGGCCTGTCACCCAGGGAGGCTGCGCGCAAATCGATGGACCAGATCACCGGCGCGCTGATCGGCATCGGTCTGGTGCTCTCCGCGGTATTTGTGCCGATGGCGTTTTTCGGCGGCTCCACCGGCGTTATCTATCGCCAGTTCTCGATCACCATCGTGTCGGCAATGGCGCTGTCGGTGCTGGTCGCCATCGTGTTAACGCCGGCGCTGTGCGCGACCATGCTCAAGCCGATCAAGAAAGGTGAATCGCACGGCGCGCGCGGTCCGGCCGGTCGTTTCTTCCACTGGTTCAACGGCATGTTCGCGCGCAGTACCCAGCGCTATGAATCGGCCGTCGGCGGCATCATCGCGCGCAGTCTGCGTTTTATGCTCATCTATGGGCTGATCGTTGTGGCACTCGGTTTTCTCTTCCTGCGCATGCCGACATCGTTCCTGCCGGACGAAGACCAGGGCGTGATGTTCACCCAGGTGGTGCTGCCCGCCGGCGCCACGCAGGAGCGCACGCTCGACGTGTTGAGCAAGGTGGAAAAATATTTTATGGAGGAAGAAAAAGGCATCGCAGCATCCATCTTCACGGTCGCCGGTTTCAGTTTCGGTGGTAGTGGCCAGAACATGGGCATCGGCTTCATCAACATGGTGCCGTGGGATGACCGCCAGGATCCGGGTGGCGACGTCAAGTCGGTCGCCGGTCGGGCAATGGGTGCGTTTTCGCAGATTCGCGAAGGCATGGTGTTCGCCTTCGTTCCGCCAGCCGTGCTCGAACTGGGCACCTCGGGCGGCTTCACGCTGCAAATGCAGGACCGCTCCGGACTCGGCCATGAGGCGCTGCTGGCCGCACGCAACCAGTTTCTCGGCATGGCCGCGCAGGACGAGCGCCTGGTTGGCGTGCGCCCCAACGGCCAGGAAGACATGGCCGAGTTCGTGCTCGATATCGATCATGCCAAGGCCGGTGCGCTCGGGCTGACCGTGGCCGACATCAACGACACCTTGTCGACGGCCTGGGGCGGCAGCTATGTCAACGACTTCCTCGATCGTGGCCGCATCAAGAAAGTGTATCTGCAGGCCGACGCGCCAGCGCGCATGGCGCCGGAAGATCTCGACAAATGGTACGTGCGCAACCGCACCGGCGAGATGGTGCCATTTTCCGCCTTTGCCTCTTCCCACTGGGGCTACGGCTCGCCACGGCTTGAGCGCTTCAACGGCCAGCCGTCGATGGAAATTCTCGGCCAGGCGGCGCCCGGCTTGTCGTCGGGCGAGGCGATGATGGCGGCCGAAGAACTGATGGGGAAGCTGCCGACCGGTATCGGTTTCGCCTGGTCGGGCACCTCATACGAAGAGCGTCAGAGCGGCGCCCAGGCGCCGGCCCTTTACGCCTTGTCGTTGCTGGTGGTGTTCCTCGCACTGGCCGCGCTGTATGAGAGCTGGTCGGTACCCTTTGCCGTGATGCTGGTGGTGCCGCTGGGGATCATTGGTGCACTGCTTGCCGCCACCGGGCGCGGGCTGTCGAACGACATTTATTTCCAGGTCGGTCTGCTGGCCACCATCGGTTTGTCATCGAAGAACGCGATCCTGATCGTCGAGTTTGCCAAAGCGCAGGTCGACGCCGGCGTGGATCTCATCGAAGGGACGCTCGAAGCGGTTCGCATGCGCTTGCGCCCGATCATCATGACCTCGCTGGCGTTCGGCCTCGGCGTGCTGCCGCTGGCACTGTCCACCGGAGCCGGCGCCGGCAGTCAGAACGCCATCGGCACCGGCGTGCTCGGCGGCACCATCGCCGGTACGCTGCTGGGTATCTTCTTCGTGCCGCTGTTTTACGTCGTGATCATCCGGATTTTCGGCGCCAAACGTGTCGAAGAAGAACCCGGCCCCGTGCCGGAAGCGGAGCAGGAAGCGACCTGAAACCCGCCATGGGAAAGCGCAACGCCCGTCCGTTCAGGCGCGGGCGTTGCGACCAATACCGATGAGCGTGGGGAACATCGCCGGCAGCAGCAACACCATGCCGGCGATTCCCACCCCGCTCCAGCCGATGGCGTCCTGCGCAAAGCCGGCTGAGAACGCGGCCAGCGTGACGATGACGAAAGTCGAAGTTTCGTTGATGCTTTGCAGGCGACCTCGGTTGGTGGCCGAGGCCGCCGCCACGAGCAAGGCGCTGCCGCCGATGAAGGCGAAATTCCAGCCGATGCCGACGCCGATCATGGCGGCGTGAAAATACGGGCTGGTCTCGCCGCCCAAGGTCAGCGCGCAGGCCACCACGCCCAGCCAACAGCCGCTCTGGGCGACGCGCTGTGCGCCATAACGTGCGATCAGGTTGCCGGTAAAGAAAGACGGCGCAAACATGCCCACCAGATGCCATTGCACCACGCTCGCGGCGGTCGTCACCGGCAGGCCGCAGCCGACCACGGCCAACGGCGCGGCGTTCATGGTGAGCACCATCATCGCCCAGGCGGCAACACAGTAAGCGAGCGCGTGGCGCAGCGCCGGAGTTTCCCTGAATTCGTAGAGCGCGGGCGTCCAGTCAGGCAAGGGCGGAATGCGTGCGGCCGCCGGTTCGCGCCATACAGTGAGCGCGCCGATGGCGAGCAACGACACCGCCGCCGACACCGCGTACGAACCCGCGAAGGGAACGATCATCACATCCTTGGCGAGTGCGCCAAGATACGGGCCGACGAAGGCTGCCGCGAGACCGCCCGCCATCACCCAGGAAATCGCGCGCGGCCTGTCGGCTTCGCTCGGTGCAACGTCGGCCGCGGCGAGGCGGTAGTACTGAGCGATGCCCTGAAAAATCCCCATCGACCCGGTCGCCAGGCAAAAACCGATAAAGCTGCCGCGGTGGATCGCCAGCACCGCAAGCAGCGCGCCCACCAGTCCGCACATTGCGCCGAAAATGAACACCGGCTGGCGGCCGAAGTGCGCAAAACCCTTCACCGCCAGCAAGGCAGTAGCCGCCGTGAACACGCCGGTCACGCCCAAAGGAATCGTCGCCAGCGCGGGCGATGGCGCCAGCCACACACCGACCAGCCCGGCGACCGTGAACACGATCGAAAGCGCGGTAAAAAACAAGGCTTGCGATAGCGCCAGCAGCCACACCGGCCGCCAGCGCACGATCGCCGATTCGGCAAGCTGCGTCATCCCTCCTCCCTGGCCGGCCAGCGCCGGCGCACCGCGTAGCGCGCACCCTGCGCGTCACGCTGAGATTCCACGAGCACGCCTTCGCGCACCCGCCATTGAATCGACGCGGATGCGTCGTGCGGCCGCAACTGCGCACAGCGCCGCGCGAGCGTCAGATGGGGGTGGAAGGCACGCTTTTCGAGCGCGATGCCGATTTCGTGTAAGCCTTTTGCGAGATCATCGGCCACTGCGGCCAGAGCATCAGGCGGCTGCCCCGGCGCGGCCCAGAGGATGTGGTTGTGACGCCACAGGCCGAAGTCGCTCAGCGTCATGTCGAAGCGCGGCCAAAGCACGGCATCACCCACCGCCTCGATCGCGGGCAAACGCGCAGCGTCGATGTCGCCGATGAAGGCGAGCGTGAGGTGCAAGGTCTCGCAGCGCATGATGCGTGCGTCCGGCGCGGCGTGGCTGCGCGCAATTGCGTGAAGCTGACGCGCCACGGTCTCATCCGGCCACAAGGCGAAAAACACGCGCCGCTTTTCGCGCCCGGTGTGCGCCTCATCCGGCACCGGTGCATCGCCCGACGGCATCCGTCACGTGGCCGTCCAGTCTCGCAACACGTTGAATTGCGGGCCGACACCACTGTGGTTGGTCTCGATGAGATGTCCGCCGGTGATCGACCACGCGAGCGGGCGCGCCGCCTCGCTTGTGCGCGAGCTTGAGCACTCGCGCGCCAGCGTGAGGTGCGGGTTGAAACCGGGGCGTTGGAGCGTCACGCCAGCCGCGCGCAAGCCCTCGGCCAGCGCGGTGGCAAGCGTCGCCAGCGCCGCGGGCGGCTGGGTCGGTGCGGCGTAGAGTTTCTTGTCCTGCGGCCACACGCCGATATCGTCGAGCGTGAGTTCAAGACGCGGCCAATGCACCGCATCGCCGACCGCTTCGATGACGGGCAGCTGCGCCGCGTCGACATTGCCGATGAAGGCGAGTGTGAGATGGAGCGAGTCGGCCTCCATCACACGCGCTTCCTGCGGCGCGCGCCTGAACGCCTGTTCATGAAGGACGCGGGCGATTCTGGCGTCGGGCGACAGGACGTAGAACAGACTGCGTGTATCGCGTTGCGGTGAATCAGCGGTCATCGGAGCGCTCCAGCAGGGCCACAGCTTGCGCGGCGATGCCTTCGCCGCGGCCGGTGAAGCCGAGTTTTTCGGTGGTCTTGCCTTTGATGTTGACGCAGTCGATCTTGATGTCCAGGTCCGCCGCGATGTTCGCCACCATCGCCGGCACATGCGGCAGCAGCCTGGGGGCACGCGCAATCACGGTGGCGTCGATATTGCCGACGATGAAGCCTGCTTTGCGCACCGCCGCCATCGCTTTGCGCAGCAGCACGCGGCTGTCGGCGCCGGCGTGCGCGGGATCGGTGTCGGGAAAATGGCGGCCGATGTCGCCCAGCGCGGCGGCGCCGAGTATGGCGTCGGTGATCGCGTGCAGCAAGACGTCGGCGTCGGAATGCCCGAGCAGACCGTGCGAAAACGGAATCGTCACGCCGCCAATGATCAGCGGGCGGCCACGCACCAGGGCGTGTACATCAAAGCCCTGGCCGATGCGGAATGAAGCAGCCACGTCAGTTCTCCCGATGCTGCAAAATCCACTCGGCCAGATGCAAGTCGAGCGGAAAGGTAACCTTGAGATTGGTGGTGTCGCCGACCACCAGCTTGGGGTGCAGTCCGGCCGCTTCGATGGCGCTGGCTTCATCGGTGACATTGCGCGCCGATTCGAGCGCGCGGCGCAGCATCACATAGCGAAACATCTGCGGCGTTTGCGCCTGCCACAGGCTGTCGCGCGGCACCGTGGCTTCGGCCCGCCCGCGGCTGTCGGCGCGCTTGAGCGTGTCGGCTACCGGCACGGCGAGCAGACCGCCGATTTCGTCCTCGTCGAGCGCATCGATCAGCGTCTCGACATGCCACGGCGCCAG
>CBDTZF010000120.1:0-7543 GCA_965364825.1 uncultured Rhodocyclaceae bacterium
AGGCTGGCTGGGTGCCCGCCCATACGCGCGTGGACGAGTTCGAATCGGCGATCCGTGCGGTCTGCGAACCCATTTTCGACAGGCCGCTCAAGGACATCTCCTTCGGCAAAACGCTGCTGCGCCTGTTCCAGACCGCACGGCGCTTCGAGATGGAAGTGCAGCCACAACTGGTGCTGCTGCAAAAAACATTGCTCAACATCGAAGGGCTGGGCCGCCAGCTCGACCCCGAACTCGATCTGTGGACCACCGCCAAGCCCTTCCTCGAACGCTGGATGGCCGAACAGATCGGCTGGCGCGCGCTGGTGCGTCACGTCAAGGAGGAAGCGCCCACCTGGGCGGGTACGCTGCCGCAATTGCCGCGCCTGATCCACCACGTGCTGTCGCAGCAAGAACGTCAGGGCGACCTTCATGCCGTGCTCGCCAAGCTGACCCGCGCCCACCGCCGTCTGACCTGGATCGTCGGCATCGGCGGCGGGCTATTCTTGATGTTGCTGGCGGTCGAAGCCTGGCGCGTGCTCGGCTGACGCCAGCCGCCGCGCGGGACGGATTGATACGCATCAATCATCGGATGCCCGCCAGTGACTACACTCGGGCGGCACTCCACTGATGACGCCACGATGTCCGCTTCCACGATTGAACTGGTCTGCCCCGCCGGCAGCCTGCCCGCCCTCAAGGCCGCCGTAGACGCCGGCGCGGACTGCGTCTATGTCGGCTTCAAGAACGCCACTAACGCACGCAATTTCACCGGCCTGAACTTCACCGACGCCAACATGCGCGAGGGCATCCGCCATGCGCATGCGCGCAACAGCAAGGTACTGCTGGCGCTCAACACCTATCCGCAAGCAGGCAACTGGCGCGAGTGGACCGACACCATCGACCGCGCCGCCGGGATGGGCATCGACGCGGTCATCCTCGCCGATCCGGGCCTCATGCGCTATGCCTGCCGCACCCATCCGGGCTTGCGGCTGCATCTGTCGGTGCAGGGTTCGGCGACCAGCTACGAGGCGATCCGCTTCTATCACGAGCACTTCGGCATCCAGCGCGCGGTGCTGCCGCGGGTGCTGTCGCTACCGCAAGTCGAGCATGTGATCGCAAATTCGCCAGTGGAGATCGAGGTGTTCGGCTTCGGCGGTCTGTGTGTGATGGTCGAGGGGCGCTGTTCGCTCTCGGCCTATGCCACCGGCGAATCGCCCAACTGCAACGGCGCCTGCTCGCCGGGCAAATACGTGCGCTGGCAGGAAACTCCGCAGGGCTTGGAAACGCGCCTCAACGGCATCCTCATCGACCGCTTCGCCAACGACGAACGCGCCGGCTACCCGACACTATGCAAGGGCCGCTTCGCGGTCGGCGACGACACTTATTACGCGATCGAAGAACCGACCAGCCTGAACACGCTCGAACTGCTGCCCGAACTCGCGCGTGCCGGCATCCGCGCCATCAAGATCGAGGGGCGCCAGCGCAGCCCGGCCTATGTGCAGCAGGTGACACGCGTATGGCGTGCCGCGATCGATCGCGTGCTGGCCGACCGCGAGCACTTCGCCGTGCAGCCCGAATGGATGGCCACACTCAACAAGGTCTCCGAAGGCCAGAGCCATACGCTGGGTGCCTACTACCGCCCGTGGAAATGATCGTATTTTGCCGGAGTGCCTCCGTATGAAAATCGCCCTCGGCCCGCATCCCTACTACTGGCCTCGCCAGGCCATGCTCGACTTCTATGCCAATATCGCGGACAGCGCCGTCGACACGGTCTATCTGGGCGAATCGGTGTGTTCGCGGCGCCACGAACTGCGCCTCGGCGACTGGCTCGACATCGCTGGCATGCTGCGCGACACCGGCAAGGAAGTCGTGATCTCCTCGCTCGTGCTGATCGAATCGGAATCGGATCTCAAGACATTGCGCAAGATCGTGCGTCAGACCGATTTCCGCATTGAAGCCAACGACATGGCCGCCGTTCAGGCGCTCACCGCGGCCGACCGGCTCGACTGGGTCGCAGGGCCGACACTGAACATCTTCAACCCCGAAACGCTCACGCTGTTGCAGGAACTGGGCGCCACGCGCTGGGTCGTGCCGCCCGAGCTTTCCGCCGATTCGATGCGAGAACTACTCGCCGCCTGCGCGGTGCGTCCGCACGTCGAAGTGACGGCCTATGGCCGACTGCCGTTGGCCTATTCGGCGCGCTGCTTCACCGCCCGCCACTTCAATCTGCAAAAAGACAGTTGCGAGTTTCGTTGCCTCCAGTTTGTAGAAGGCATGCCGCTGAAAACACGCGAGGGCGAAGCCTTCCTCAACCTCAACGGCGTGCAGACACAATCGGCACGCGTGTACAACCTGCTCGCCGACCTGCCGCAGCTGCGCGCGTCGGGCGTCGACCTGCTGCGAGTCCTGCCGCAGGCCAACCACACCGTTGCCATGCTCGATCTTTTCCGCCGCGCCGTCGACGGCGTTTTGAGCCCCGCGGATGCCTTCGCCACGGCGCGGCCGCTGATGCCGGAAGCGGCCTGCAACGGCTTCTGGCATGGCCGCGCAGGCGCCGATCAGTATGTCGGCGCCTGAATCACGTCCCGGAATCGCCATGACCCTGCACACCGCTTTTCGCCTGCCTGCGGCGCTTGGCCGCGTCGGCGCACGTCTGCCCCAACTGCCGCCGACGCTGGCGCTGGTGGGCGCACTCAATCTGGCCCTCGGCCGCGTGCTACCGGCCGAAGATCTTGCCCCGCTGCTCGGCAAGCGCCTGCAACTCGAGGTAATCGATGCCGGGCTGACACTGCGCTTTACGCTGGGCGAGCGATACTTCCGCCCACGTACCGACCGCCTCCGGGCCGATCTCACGTTGCGCGCCACGCTGCGCGACTATCTCGCGCTGGCGCTGCGCGAGGAAGACCCGGACACGCTGTTCTTCAGTCGCCGTCTGGTCATGGAAGGCGACACCGAACTCGGCCTGCTGGTCAAGAACACCCTCGACGCCGTCGATTGGGACGCCCTCCTCGCCGCCAGCCGGCCGGCCACGCTGATCGCCCGCATCGCACCCCACACCGCGCGCTGAAGCGCCTGCGGCGGCACGCTGCGCCGGGCCGCGTACAATCGCCGCATCATGGCTTTGCAGTGATCTGCCGACCTCTGCGTGCGCGCTCCAACCCAACTGCCCCGCTACCTGACGCTGGCCTACAGCCTGCTGATTGCCTACGCCTGTCTGCACCCGTTTACCGACTGGCGGCCGACCGGCTTGCCGTGGTTCGACTATCTCGATGCGCCGTGGCCGAAGTACTACCGCGTCAATGACATCGTGCTCAACGTGCTTGGCTATATTCCGCTCGGCTTCGTGCTCGCTGCCGCCTGGCCGGTGCGCTGGCCACGTGTACCGGTGGTGGCGCTCACGGTGCTCGTCGCCGGCCTGCTGAGTCTGTCGCTGGAGACCCTGCAGACGCTGCTGCCGACCCGTGTCGCTTCCAACCTCGACCTCGGCGCCAACGTGATCGGCGCGCTGCTCGGCGCGCTCGGCGGCGTGGTGCTTGGCCGGCGCCTGTTCGACACCCGCGGCTGGCTGCACCAGTGGCATGAACAACGCTTGCTTGAAGGCCATTGGGGCGATGTCGGCGTGATTCTGCTGGCGCTGTGGCTGCTCGCCCAGTTGTCGCCGGATTCACTCCTGTTTGCCGGCGGCGATTTGCGCAAGCTGTTCGACTTGCCGACCCCGCTGCCGTTTGAACCGGCGCGTTTCATGCGGCTCGAAGCGGCACTGGTAGCGATCAACATGGTCGCCGTCGGCCTCATGGCGCGCAGCACGCTGCAGCGCTTCTCGCTCACCGTATTTGCGCTGCTCGTCCTCGGCCTGGCCGCACGCACGCTGGCCGCGAGCAGCTTTTATATGCCGCCCCGACCGCTGATGTGGCTCACCCCGGGCGCGATCTCCGGGCTGGCCATCGGCCTGCCAGCGCTGGTGCTGGCACTCATGCTGCCGCGCCTGTTGCGCCACACCCTGGCGGCGGTGGCACTGCTGGCCGGCACCGCGCTGGTCAATCTGACGCCTCAGAATCCTTACCTGGTGTTCAACCAGACCTTCGTGAATCATGGCCACTTTCTGAACTTCGATGGCCTCACCCAACTCGTGGCGAGCCTCTGGCCCTTCCTCGCACTGGGTTATCTGAGTGCACTCAATGTGCTGCGCAGCCAGAGCCGTTGAGGCATCGATCGACCGACACGATGGCTATAATGGAGCAACCCACACGCGAGAGGCGCCATGAGTTATTTCAAACACCACGTCTTTTTCTGCTGCAACCAGCGTGAAGCGGGCGACACCTGTTGCAATGACCGCGGCGCCCAGAAAATGCAGACCTACGCCAAGGAGCAGATTGCCAAACTCGGGCTCAAGGGCAAGGGCAAGGTACGCATCAACAAGGCGGGCTGTCTCGACCGTTGCGATGAGGGGCCGGTGCTGGTGGTGTACCCCGACAACGTCTGGTACACCTATGTCGACCGCGAGGATGTGGATGAAATCATCAAGGAACATCTGCAGGGCGGGCGTGTTGTCGACCGCCTGCGGATCTGACGGAGTGCACCAATGAGCCGACCCCTGCCGACCGAATCCGCGCTGCTTAACGGCCCTGACGGAATCATCGAAGCGCTCATCGATGCGCCCGCCGAAGTGCGCGGCATCGCCGTGGTCGCCCATCCACACCCGCTGTTTCACGGCAGCAACACCAACAAGGTGGCACACACCCTGGCACGCTGTCTGCGTGATCTGGGCTATGCCACCGTGCGCCCGAATTTTCGCGGCGTCGGCAAAAGCGAAGGTGAGCACGATCATGGCGTCGCCGAGACCGAGGACATGCTCTCGGTGGTCGCGTGGGCACAGTC
Organism: uncultured Rhodocyclaceae bacterium; assembly: GCA_965364825.1. Classification (GTDB taxonomy): domain Bacteria; phylum Pseudomonadota; class Gammaproteobacteria; order Burkholderiales; family Rhodocyclaceae; genus Nitrogeniibacter. The sequence continues at coordinate 4,855 of CBDTZF010000120.1, forward strand.
ACGCTGGGGAATCAAGCCGCTCGCGCTGGCTGGCTTCTCGTTTGGCGGCTTCGTGCAGACGCGGGTCGCCAAACGTCTTGCCGAGGGGGTCACGCCGGTTGAGCGACTGGTGCTGGTCGGCCTTGCCTCGGGCGAGGTCAGCGGTGCACGCAGCTACACCACCGAAACGGTGCCGACGGGCAGCCTGATCATCCATGGTGAAGTCGACGAAACCGTGGCGCTGACCAACGTGCTCGACTGGGCGCGACCGCAAACGCTACCGATCGTGGTGGTGCCTGGCGCCGATCATTTCTTCCATGGCAAGCTGCATTGCATCCGCGACATCATTCTTGAGCGCTGGACGCCACTTGAAGGAAGTGCGACATGAAATTGACTGCCTCGCTGACCAGTCCCTACGCCCGCAAGGTGCGCATTCTGCTGGCGGAAAAAAACATCGACTACGAACTGGTCGTCGACGCGCCGTGGGAGACCGACGGCGGCGTTCCGGAACTCAATCCGCTGGGCAAGGTGCCGACGCTCGAATCCGATGAAGGCGAAATCTTTTACGATGCGCCGATGATCGAGGGCTTCCTCGAAGCCATCGAGCGGCCGCCGCATTTCATCCCCGAAGACGGCATGGCGGCGGTGCGCGTGCGCCACACCGAGGCGCTCGCCGACGGCATTCTCGATGCCGCGGTGCTGGCCCACCTCGAAACGCTGCATGCGACACCGGAGCGCGAGCGTATCGTGCGCCAGAAAGTCAAGATTGACCGCGCGTTGGAACTGCTCGAACGCGATCTGGGCGGTGGCAGCTGGTTCGAAAGCGACCGTATGACGATGGCAGACATCGCGGTGGGCGTTGCGCTCGACTACATCGACCTGCGCATCCCCGACATGGACTGGCGCGAACGCTACCCCGAGCTGGCCGCCTTCGCGGCGCGCATCGGGACTCTCGCGAGTTTTGCTGAAACACGCCCTAGGCGCTGAACACGCCGCGTCGCCGTTTTCCATCGACGGCCTGGTCAAGCGCTACGGCGACCTGACGGTCGTCGATAACTTGTCATTGCATTTGCAGCGCGGTGAGTGCTTCGCCCTGCTTGGCCCCAACGGCGCCGGCAAAACCACCACACTGCGCTGCGCGCTCGGCCTCACCACACCCGACGCCGGACGCTTGTCGCTGTGCGGCGAGCCGGTACCCGAGCGTGCGCGACAGGGCCGCATGCGCACCGGCGTGGTGCCGCAGTTCGACAACCTCGACCCCGATTTCTCGTGTGCGGAAAACCTCACTGTGTTCGGCCGCTACTTCGACATCGACGCCGCCACGATGCGCGCGCGCATCCCCGAACTGCTGGCTTTCGCGGGTCTCGGAGGCAAAGCGGAAGCACGCATCCAGACACTCTCGGGCGGCATGAAACGGCGCCTCACGTTGGCGCGCGCACTGGTCAACCGCCCTGAACTGCTGGTGCTCGACGAACCCACCACCGGGCTCGACCCGCAGGCCCGCCACCTCATCTGGGACCGCCTCAAGCGCCTCGTCAGCGAGGGCAGCACGGTCCTGCTGACAACGCACTTCATGGATGAAGCGGAACGCCTCGCGCATCGCCTGGCGATCATGGATCATGGCCGTCTGCTCGCCCTCGGCACGCCTCGTGCAGTGATCGCGCAGCACATCGAACCGCTGGTGGTCGAGGTCTATGGCGACTGGCCGGCCGGCATCGGCGCCTGGGGCGATGCGCACGGCGCGCGGCTGGCGCAACGCTGCGAAGTGAGTGGAGAGACGGCTTTCTGTTATACCGACGACGCGGTTGCACTGCTCGATCATCTTTCCGCACAACCCGGCCTGCGTTACGTGCATCGCCCGGCCAACCTCGAAGATGTCTTCCTCAAACTCACCGGGCGCGATCTGCGCGATTGACCTTCATGGAAAAACCTCCTCACCTGCGCGAGCCCATCCCGCTGATGAAATGGCTGGGCAAGACCTTCGCCACCGGCCTGTTCACCGTTGTGCCGATCGTCGCCACGGTCTATCTGCTGATCTGGATTTTCGTTACCGCCGAGAATTTTTTCGGCAAGGTGCTGCTCGGCTTCGTGCCTGAACACCTGCGTGTCACCGGCATGGGCGTCGTGCTGGGCGTGATCGTGGTGTTCGGGGTCGGCCTGCTGATGCGCGCCTGGGTGGTGCGCACGCTGTTCCATGCAGCCGAAGACGCGGTGCTGTCACTGCCGCTGGTCAAGTCGATTTATTCGGCGATCCGCGACTTCTTCGGTCTCGTCACCAGCGACCAGGACTCGGACGTGTTGCGCGTGGTCAGCTTTACCTGGCCCGGCACGCAGCTGCAGCTCATGGGTTTCGTCACGCGGCACGACTTTTCCGACCTGCCCGAGGGCGTCGGCGGCGACGAGCGCGTGGCGGTGTATTTTCCGATGAGCTACCAGATCGGCGGCTACACCCTGTTCGTCCCCGCCTCGCAACTCGAAACCATCGACATGCCGCGCGAACAGGCGATGCGCTTCATCCTCACCGCCGGCGTCAATGCGAGCCGCGATTCGGGGCGCGGGAAGTGAGGGCCGCCGTGGAGAAGTCCAACACTTGGCGACCACCGGGATGTTGCGCTTCCTTTGTCTGCCCAACCTACGACGCAAACGTAGGGTGTCAATAAGCGAAGCGCATTGCACCATTCCACCGTTGATTGGTGCAATACGGCTGCGC
>CBDTZF010000121.1:0-7538 GCA_965364825.1 uncultured Rhodocyclaceae bacterium
GGTGGCGCAAATCGAACGCGTCGAGACGACCCCGACGCGCTCCGAGGCCGAGGCGTTAATCCTCGAAAACAACCTCATAAAATCGCTGGCGCCGCGCTACAACATCCTCTTTCGCGACGACAAGTCGTATCCCTACATCACGCTTACCGCCCATGCGTTTCCGCGCCTGGCCTTCCATCGCGGCGGATTTACGCGTGGCGGGCGCTATTTTGGTCCATTCCCCAACAGTGTCGCGGTGCGCGACAGCATTCATTTGCTGCAAAAGGTGTTCAAACTCAGAACCTGCGAAAACGCAGTGTTCAGCAACCGCTCGCGGCCGTGCCTGCTGCATCAGATCGACCGCTGCAAGGCGCCGTGCGTCGGCTTGATATCCGATGACGACTACGCGGCGGATGTGCGTCTTGCCACCTTGTTTCTTGAAGGACGCACGTCGGAAGTGGTGAACAAGCTCACGGCGCGGATGCAAGAAGCGGCCGAACGGCTTGATTTCGAATCCGCCGCGGCGCTGCGCGACCAGGTGCGCGCCTTGCAGCAGGTGCTGCACAAGCAGTTTGTCGATAGCGGGCGCGAAGAGAACGTGGATATCCTTACCGCGGTCGCCAGCGATGGTCAGGTGTGTGTGAACCTTGCGATGGTGCGGGGCGGGCGGCATCTGGGTGATCGACCGCAGTTTCCCGCAGCGGGGAGTGACGTCCCTGCAGACGATGCGCTACTGGCCTTTGCCGAACAGCACTACGCCGCGCTGCCGGTGCCCTCCCGCATCGTCACGTCGATCGAGCCGGCGCTTGTCAACACCGTATTGGAGGAACTGGGGAAGCGCGCGATGGTGGTAAAAGCACGGCGCGAAATCGAGAAAGGCTGGCTTGAGATGGCCCGGCACAACGCGCACCTGGCCATTCAGGCGCGCCAGGCGTCGACCGACCGTAGTCAATCCCGCCTCGTGGCACTGCAAAGCGCGCTGGCACTCGACGAGTTACCAGCGCGCATCGAGTGCTTCGATATCAGCCACACCATGGGAGAGGCGACGGTGGCATCGTGTGTGGTGTGCGAGCAGGGGGCGATGAAACGCAGTGAGTACCGACGTTACAATATCACCGGCATTACGCCAGGCGACGATTACGCGGCGATGCGACAGGTGTTGGCGCGGCGCTATGAGAAGGTCGCGGCGGGTGAGGGCGTGCGGCCGGATCTGGTATTGATCGATGGCGGTCGCGGCCAGTTGGGGATGGCGCGCGATGTCTTCATCGAACTGGGACTTGAAGCACTCCCCGCCGTTGGCGTTGCCAAGGGCGAAGGGCGCAAGCCTGGTCTTGAATCGCTCATTTTCACGGACGGGCGTCCCGCATTGCATCTCGACCCGGCATCGGCCGCATTGCATCTGGTGCAGGAAATTCGCGACGAAGCCCACCGCTTTGCGATCACCGGGCATCGCGCGAAGCGCGCCAAGGCGCGCATTGGCTCGCATCTCGAGCGCATCCCCGGCGTTGGGCCGGCACGCCGCCGCAGTCTGCTTGCCGCGTTCGGCGGGCTTGAAGGCGTGCGCGCAGCGACCATCGAAGACCTGTGCCGTGTCGACGGCATCAATCGCACGCTGGCGGAATTGATTCACGCCGAGCTGACACGCCGTTAAACAATGTGGGGCGGGTCGCTGCAAGTGCAGCGATTCGTGACAAGCAACATCAGGTGCATGTACACTCCGTCGGCACATCGACTGCCGTGAGCATCATCTCCGACTATGCGGCGGCCCACGCCCACACCAACATGCCCGTCAATATTCCAAACACGCTTACCTGGGCGAGAATCCTTCTGATTCCCGTTTTCGTTGGTGTCTATTATCTGCCCGAGGGCATGCTCTCGATGGCGGAGCGGAACCTGATTGCCACGGTGGTTTTCATCGTTGCGGCCGTCACAGACTGGTTCGACGGTTTTCTGGCGCGCAGGCTCGGGCAAACTTCAGCTTTCGGCGCCTTCCTCGATCCTGTGGCAGACAAGCTCATGGTGGCGGCGGCGTTGATCATGCTGGTACAACTGGGTCGTGTCGACGCGCTCATCGCACTGATTATCATCGGCCGGGAAATTACCATTTCGGCGTTGCGGGAGTGGATGGCCCGTGTGGGTAAATCGGCCAGCGTCGCCGTGGCCTTCGTGGGCAAGCTCAAGACCGCCGCGCAGATGACTGCGATTCCGCTGATCTTGTTCGACGCGCCACTTTATTCGATTGAAACCCGACCCGTCGGCGTGCTTCTGATTTATGCCGCAGCCGTGTTGACGCTGTGGTCGATGGGCTACTATTTGCACAAGGCGATGCCAATGCTACAGGCCCATGACAAAGGTCACTAAACCGGCCGGTGAGCTCGCTTGACAGAACAAAATGAGTGCCTATAATAGCGCTCTCTTAAGCGGGAATAGCTCAGTTGGTAGAGCGCAACCTTGCCAAGGTTGAGGTCGCGAGTTCGAGCCTCGTTTCCCGCTCCAAGATTTTTGGGGAAAGCACAAAACGCTTTCCCCTTTTCGTTCCCGGCACGCCGGAAGCGAAGGTTGATCGGCACCGTCGATCAACGGCGCGATGGCAGAGTGGTTATGCAGAGGACTGCAAATCCTCGTACCTCGGTTCGATTCCGGGTCGCGCCTCCAGGTTTTGCGCGGGAATAGCTCAGTTGGTAGAGCGCAACCTTGCCAAGGTTGAGGTCGCGAGTTCGAGACTCGCTTCCCGCTCCAGAATATAAGGGAAGCCGTTACGGCTTCCCTTTTTTTGTCGACGCACTCACCAATTGCACGAGTTGCGGCCACCCGCTGGCATTTTCAGCGTACGCGTATCATGGTGGTTCTTCGCCATTGATCGTGCTGAACGCGCGTCCTGCAATGCTCGATCTGCCTGATACCGTTGCGCCGGACTATCTCGGCGGTAGTCTGCTCAATCTCATGACGTCGATCGCCTGCCGCTTTGATGCGAAAGGCCTTGGCGAGCATGCAAGGCTTGCCGACGAGACATTGCTCGGTCTGAGCGACGCACGCGTTGTGGTGTTGCTGATCATCGACGGGCTGGGTGCGCTTGATCTGCAACGTCGCGGCGATGACTCATTCCTGGCGCGTCATCTCGTTACCACACTCACCTCGGTTTTTCCATCGACCACGGCAAGTGCGATTACGACGACGCTGACGGGCCTCAGCCCCGCAGAACACGGTCTTACCGGCTGGTTCATTCGTGATCTGCGCTTTGGTGGTGTTTTCGCGCCGCTTCTTATGCAACGCCGTGACCGCGAGCCGATGGTCGGGTGGTGGCGTGAGCGACGGCTTTTCCCTTACCCCACGCTGTTCCAGCGCTTGCGTGCGCGCTCGGTGATGGTGAGTCACGAACACATCCTCGGCTCACCGTTCAACTTGCGGCACGGGCGTGGATTAGCCCGCAGCTACGCCTATTCCGACCTTGATGATCTTGACGGCGCAGTGGTGAGCGCGACCGAAGATCTGGGCAGCCAGGGTGGCTTTGCGTACGCCTACCATGCCGACTACGATGCCACGGCGCACCGCTTCGGAATTGGCTCCGAAGCCTGTTCGGCGAATTTTCAGCGCATTAATGCACTGGTCGAACGCCTGGGCTCACGCCTGAGTGGCCAAGGCGTTCGCCTGCTGGTGACCGCTGACCACGGTTTCATCGATTCGCCACCCGAAAAGCAGATCCGGATTGACGCCTACCCTGATCTTCATGCGTGCCTTGATGGTCCCTTGTGGGGAGAGCGGCGAGTGGCTTATTGCCGTGTGCGTACAGGGCAAGGTGGTCGTTTTGAACAGCTTGCCGAACAGGTTTTCAAGGACACGTTCGATATCGTGCCTGCGGACCAATTGCTGGCGGAGGGCGTCTTCGGCCCAGCCCGGATACCGCATCCGCGGTTGGCTGAGAGAATCGGCGACTACGCCTTGATTGGCCGGCGAGGCTGGACCGTTTATGACACGCTGCCGAACGAAGGCGAACACGCGATGATCGGCGTGCACGGTGGCCCGACCGCCGATGAAATGTGCATTCCGCTGTGTGTCGTGTGACGCAGGCTGAAGCCCCGCACGATCGACGGCGCGACGCCTTCAGTGCATGTCTTTTTTTGAAGGCGGGACTGGCAGGATTTCAATCCCGTCGTCGAGTAGCGCGGTGATTTCCTCGCGGCTGGCTTGGCCTCGGATCGCGCGGTCGGGCGCTTCGCCGTCCTTGATTCTGCGTGCTTCACCGGCAAACGCCTTGCCGACGTCTTCCGCGGCGCTTGCCGCCGCACGCAGCCGTGCCATGAGTTGTGCTTGTACGGAGGCGGGCGCAGTTTTCGAGATTGCGCGCGCATGCACATGCGGCGCGCTTGGTGTGCGGCGGATACTTGTATCGTTGCACATCGGGCACACGATCTGGTTCGCGAGATTCTGCGTTTCGAACGCGCTCGCGGACGCAAACCAGCCCTCGAAGTCGTGCGCGTTGGCACACTGCAGATTGAGGACGATCACGCAAACACCCTATTTCGGTGGATGAAACGTGCAGGGCCGTGGTGCCCGGAGCGGGAGTCGAACCCGCACAGCCAATGGCCGAGGGATTTTAAGTCCCTTGTGTCTACCGATTTCACCATCCGGGCAATGTATGCTCAGTGCGTCTTTTCCGGCATCACGATATTGACCTCGAGCACTTCATAGTTGTCCTGCTTTTCGAGCTGGACCTTGATGTCTTCGGAATTGACGTTCACGTACTTCGAGATCACCGCAATGAGATCTCTTTGCAGATCCGGCAGGAAATTCGGTGTGCCGTCGTCAGTGTGCTCCCGAGCGATGATCAGCTGCAGTCGCTCCTTGGCGACCGAAGCCGTCTTCGGTTTGGTGCCGAACAGCCTGCTGAGCAGCGACATCTTATTTTCCTCCGAAGAAGCGCTTGAAGAAGCTCTTCTTTTCGGCATCAACAAAACGCATCGGCCGTTCTTCGTCGAGGAAGCGTGCGACGACGTCGAGGTAAGCGTCGGAGACGTCGGTGCCTTTGAGGTGCACCGCCGGTGAGCCCTGATTCGACGCGTGCAGCACGGCTTCGGATTCGGGAATGACGCCGATCAGCGGAATACGCAGCAACTCCTGCACGTCCTTGTACGACAGCATCTCACCGTCTTCAACGCGTTTGGCGGAGTAGCGGGTGATCAGCAGGTGTTCCTTGACCGGCTCTCCGCCGTCAATGGCACGGCGGGATTTCGATTGCAGGATGCCCAGGATACGGTCGGAATCGCGTACCGACGATACCTCCGGATTGGTAACGATGATCGCTTCATCAGCGAAGGTCAGTGCCATCACCGCGCCGCGTTCGATACCAGCCGGCGAATCGCACACGATGAATTCAAACGCCATATGCTCGAGTTCCTTGAGCACCTTCTCGACGCCTTCTTCGCTAAGCGCATCCTTGTCGCGAGTTTGCGAGGCGGGCAGTATGAAGAGGTTTTCGCAGTGCTTGTCCTTGATCAGCGCCTGGTTGAGCTTGGCTTCGCCATTCACGACGTTGACCAGGTCATAGACCACACGGCGTTCGCAGCCCATGATCAGGTCGAGGTTGCGCAGGCCGACGTCGAAATCGACCACCGCGGTCTTGAAACCCCGAAGCGCGAGGCCGGAGGCGAATGCTGCACTGGTGGTGGTTTTTCCGACGCCGCCCTTGCCGGACGTCACTACGATGACTCGGGTCAAAATTTTCCCTTCCTGGTTTGTGCCGCGGTGAATGGATTACAGCGGCGCGATCATCAATGTTTGTGTGTCTTCGTCACCCGACAGCCAGGCGTGCGCCGGTTTTCCGCCCACGTTTTCCGGAATGCCTTTTTCAAAGGTGCGGTAAACGCCGGCGATCGAGACCAACTCGGGGCCAAAATCGGTTGCGAAAATGCGCGCGCCGCCGTTGCCTTGAGCGCCGGCCAGCGCCCGGCCACGTAACGGTCCGTAGCAATGGATGTGGCCATCTGCAATGACTTCGGCGCCAGGGCTGACGCCGCCGAGCAGGATCAGGTCACTGTCTTTGGCATACGCCTGCTGTCCGGAACGCAGCGGGCGCTGGATGACCACCGTGGCCAGCTGCTCGCCTGATTGCGTCGGCGCCGGGGCCGGCGCAGTCGGCTGCTGGATCGGTTCGGCTGCGGTTGCGGCGACCTCGGTGACCTCACCTGCGGCATCGATTACCGCCAGGCCAGCGCGGCGCGCACCATCTTCAAACGCCTCGGGCAGGTTGGTGACGGCGACCGGTTGCAGCCGGTAACGACGCAGCAGGCTGGTGAGCGACGCCCAGTCGATGGCATCGGGCATCGTCTCCAAGCCCGAAAAATCCATCACGGCGGCTTCACGATTGAAAAAATCGGGCATGCCACCGAGCATGGCGTGCATGGCATCCGCCAGACGCATCGGATCGGTGTCACGCAGGCGGGCGGTCATCACGCCGAGCGTGGCGCCCTTGAAATCAATCGGCTTGGACGAAACGGAAGTTCCCTTCATTCAGGCAGTGCTCGGTTAAATCCTACGAGTCTACTGGTGCCAGCGTGTTGGAGCAAGATTGCGTGTGAATCCGATACATTTACGCACCAACATTGGGTCAGTGACGAAGCGGCGGCGCGGCGGTTTCCTCAAACAGCTCGCGTACCGCGTCGGCGTCGTAGCGATAGGTGTGATTGGACAGATCGTCGTGAATTTCGACAATGCCTTCGGCGGCCAATATCGATTCGACCTCGGCGCGCCCGAGGCTACGCAGCATGCTATCGATCTTCTCGGGATCGGCCGGCCAGCGATGAACGACCGGACGCGCCTCAAACAGCCGTACTTCTTCTTCGTGAAACAGTCGCGTGAGCAGGGTGGCGGCGTCGAGCGTGCGCAACTCGTCGCCCGAAACCGTGTCAGCGAGCTGACTGACACGTGACCAGCCGTCAGGATCTCGTCGGTCGGCATCGGGCAGCTTTTGCAGAAACATGCCTGCGGCACCATGCGCATTGGCGGACAACCACAGCGCAGCGGGTTGTTGTTCGGACTGCACGAGGTAGTGCTGGAATATCGCGGCGATGGTGTTACCTTCGAGTGGCACATAACTTTGGTAGGGCTGTTGCAGCCCGGGTGCGTCGAGCGTGAGCAGTAATCGGCCCGAGCCCAGCAGCGCCGCCTCGGTGTCAGCCGCCAAGGTCTCGTCGGCTTTGGCGTAGCCGCGCAGATTGAGGGCCTCGGTACAGTCGACCACCAGCAGTTTGAGCGGGCCATTGCCTTGCAGCTGGAAGGTCAGACGTCCGGGTTGCTTCAGATTGCCGGTCATGATCGCGGCGATTGCCGCCAGTTCGCCGAGAACATCCCGCACGCGCGGCGCGTAAGCACGGTCGCGCTGCATCTCTCGCCACACATCGTTGAGCTGAACGAGAGCGCCACGGATATCGAGCGATTCAAAGAGGAATCGCTGGACGAAACTGTCGTGCGTGCTCATTCGCCTCGGCCTCCACGCAAGGTGGCGGCATAACGCGCGGCGTCGAAGCCGACCAGCAGGGCGCCTTCTTTGGTGTCGATGACGG
>CBDTZF010000122.1:0-7501 GCA_965364825.1 uncultured Rhodocyclaceae bacterium
GCCCTGCGTACCAGCGAATCATGCAGCGCGACGAATTCCAGCGACAGTTTGTGGCGCGCATCGAGATGGATCATCGGCTTGGCCTGCTCGTGCGACTCCTTGATCTTGACCGAGGCGGACAGATACGGTTCGATGATCGGCAGCCCCTCGTCAATGAGTTCCTGCACCACCTTGCGCGGCAGCGTGGCGCGCGGCTGGAATTGGTTGACGACGATGCCCTCGATGGCCAGATCGCGGTTGTGGTCGGCACGGATTTCCTCGACGTTCTCGAGCAGCGCATAGAGTGCGCGACGCGAGAAGTCGTCGCAGTCAAAGGGGATCAGGCAGGAATCCGCGGCGATCATCGCCGAGCGCGTGAAGAAGTTCAGCGCCGGTGGCGTGTCGATGTAGATTTCGTCGTAATCGTCGGCCAGCTCGTCAAGGGCCTCGCGCAGCTTGAAGATCTTGTAACGCGATTCGAGCTTGCCCTGTAATTCTTCCAGGTCGGGATGCGACGGCATCACATGCAGGTTGGGGAAAGGGGATTCGGCGACGAATTCGTCGAGGGTCTTGGGGTTGAGGCGGAAGTTCAGCGTCTGGTCGAAGAAATCGGCGAGCGAGGCTTCGAGCGCGTCGGTGGCTTCACCGAGCAGGTAGCGCGTCGAGTTGCCTTGCGGGTCGAGATCGACCACCAGCGTGCGTCGGCCGCGGCTGGCGCTGATCGCCGCAAGGTTGCAGGTGATGGTCGATTTTCCTACGCCACCTTTCTGATTGAAGACGACACGTCGCATGTCGGCGATCTCCCCTGATTATGTCTTTGTGATTCGGCCTTGAAGCTTTGCCCGCCAACCCGCGCGAGCGGGGCTTCGCAGGCGCCGTCGATTCCTTCCACGGCAAGCGCTTCATGCCATAATGCCCCAGTTCGCCCGCGCGCGACTTTCCTCCCCGAAAGCGTTGCCCGGCGCCACACCGGTCCTCACCGGACGGTACAAGCACGCATAGCTTTGTGGTGTCCGTTTTTTGGGTGATCGCCATCTAAGAAAAAGGAGAGACAAGCACTATGGAAAAGGACTTCATCGCCGCGGCGCTCGACTACCATCGTTCGCCCACGCACGGCAAAATTTCGGTTGTACCAACCAAGGGTCTGACCAACCAGCGCGACCTCGGCCTGGCCTATTCACCGGGGGTTGCCGCAGCATGTCTGGCGATTGAAAAGGATCCGTCACAAGCCTTTGAACTGACCTCGCGCGGTAATCTCGTCGGCGTCATCACCAACGGCACCGCGGTGCTGGGCCTGGGCAACATCGGCCCGCTGGCGTCCAAACCGGTGATGGAGGGCAAGGCCTGCCTGTTCAAGAAGTTTGCCAACATCGATGTGTTCGACATCGAACTGAATGAGAACGACCCCGACAAGATCATCGATATCGTCGCTGCGCTCGAGCCGACGCTCGGCGGCGTCAACCTCGAAGATATCAAGGCGCCCGAGTGCTTCTATATTGAACGCAAGCTGCGTGAGCGCATGAAGATCCCGGTCTTCCACGATGACCAACACGGCACCGCGATCATCTCGGCGGCCGGTCTGCTCAACGGCCTCAAGGTGGTTGGCAAGAAAATTTCCGATGTCACGCTGGTGTGCTCGGGTGCCGGCGCGGCGGCAATCGCCTGTCTTGACATCATGGTCAGCCTCGGCATGAAGCGCGAGAACATGTATGTGTGCGATTCGCGCGGTGTGATCCGCGTTGGCCGCGACGAGAACATGGAGGCCAACAAGGCGCGCTACGCGCAAACGACCGACGCCAAAACGCTCGGCGAGGTGATCAAGGGCGCGGACGTCTTCCTTGGTGTATCGATGGGCGGCGTGCTCAAGCCCGAGATGGTCAAAACCATGGCCGACAAGCCGCTGATCTTCGCGCTCGCCAATCCGGACCCGGAAATCCTGCCCGAAGATGCTCTCGCAGTGCGCCCCGATGCGATCATCGCCACCGGCCGTTCCGACTACCCCAACCAGGTCAATAACGTCCTGTGTTTCCCGTTCATCTTCCGCGGTGCGCTCGATGTCGGCGCCACCACCATCAATGAAGAAATGAAACTCGCCTGCGTCAAGGCGATCGCCGAATTGGCGGAAGCCGAGCAGAGCCACGCGGTCGCCTCCGCCTATGGCGGCGCCGATCTGAGCTTTGGCCCGGAATACATCATCCCCAAGCCGTTCGATCCACGACTGATCGTCAAGATCGCGCCGGCCGTGGCCAAGGCGGCGATGGATTCCGGCGTGGCGACGCGCCCGATCAGCGATTTCGGCGCCTATGTCGAGAGTCTGAACAACCTCGTCTATCAGTCCGGCATCATCATGAAGCCGATCTTTGCCGAGGCGCAGGAAGTTGCACCCGAGAAGAAGCGCGTCATCTACGCCGAGGGCGAAGATGTTCGTGTGCTGCATGCGGTGAGTGTGGTGATCAATGAGCGACTGGCCACGCCGATTCTCATCGGCCGCCCCTCGGTGATCGAACAGCGCATCAGCCGTGCCGGCCTGAGTTTGCAGATCGGGCGAGACTTTGAAGTGATCAACGTCGAGGACGATCCGCGCTATCGCGAATTGTGGGAGGAATACCATCGCTTGCGCAGCCGTGACGGTGTGACCGAGGAGATGGCACGCGCCCACATGCGCGGCGACACCACGCTGATCGGCTGCATGCTGTTGCGTCGCGGCGATGCTGATGCGCTGGTGTGTGGCACCTTCGGCAACTATGACGACCATCTGCGGCAAGTCCAGAGCGTCATCGGGCTCGCGCCGGGCGCCAAGCGCTTTGCATCAATGACCCTGCTGATGCTGCCCAAGCGCGTGCTGGCGGTCACCGATCCCTACGTCAACGAAAACCCGACGGCTGAAGAGATTGCCGATATTGCCTTGATGGCGGCCGACGAACTCAAGCGCTTCGGCATGGAACCCAAGCTGGCCTTGTTGTCGCACTCGAGTTACGGCAGTTCGAATTCGGCATCGTCGCGCAAGATGCGTGCGGCGCGTGACCTGATTCGCGCCAGCCGCCCTGAATTGCAATGCGATGGCGAGATGCGCGCGGATGCCGCAATCAACCCCGAATTGCGCAAGGCGATGGCTGCGGAATCCACCCTCGAAGGCGAAGCCAATCTGCTCGTTATGCCCAATCTCGATGCCGCGAACATTGGCTTCAATCTGTGCAAGGAGGCCAACAGCGATGGCGTCATCGTGGGACCGATCCTGCTCGGCGCCGACATGCCAGTGCATTTGCTGACTGCGACCGCGTCGGTGCGCCGGTTGGTTAACATTACCGCGCTGGCGGTGGTCGATGCGCAGGAAAAACGCGAGAGCAGCGGCGGCTGATCGTCCCGGCTCCGGCATCACAACGGGACGCCCGCGGGCGTCCCGTTGTGTTTTGGCGACGCGGCCGGCGCGTGGGGCTTGGTAGAATCCGCACGTCTTTCCCCGAAAAAAGAAGCCTGATGATGTCTGTACGATTCGGCGTGTTGCTGGCGCTGCTGGCCGTGCTGCCGCGGTTCGCCGCTGCCGAGCGCCTGTTGAGTGTCGATCGCACCCAGGTCGAAGCGGGTCGTCCGCTGACGGTCACCGTGGTCGATTCCTCGCAAGCTACCCTTCCTGACACGCTTGATGCGCGCCTTGAACTGGGCGAGCGTCGCGTGCGGATCACACTCACGGCGGATGGCGCGCAAACCGGCGCGCTGCGCCGCTACCGCTTCGAGTGGCCATCGCAAATGCTAGGCCTGACAGTGCTGCGGCTGGCCGACAACTCGTCCTCGCGCGCGTTGCTGATGGCCGAAAGTTCAGGCCGGGCGGCAGGCGAGCACCCAGTAGCGCGCCTGAGCGGTGCGGACACAACGGCCGAAGAGGAGACGCCCGAACCGGCGCTGTCTTTCTACGATCCGATGTATTTCGTGGTCGGCGCCAACGGCGGCGCCACGGCGCGTTTCCAGCTCAGTTTCAAATACCGCCTGTTCGACCGCGAGGGCTCGGTGGTGCGCATGCTGCCGTTTCTTGAAGGCCTGCACTTTGGTTACACACAGACCTCGCTGTGGGATCTATCAACGCGCTCGGCGCCGTTTCGCGACACCAGCTACCGACCCGCGTTCTTCTATCAATTCGCGGTACCGATGGCGTCCGACAGCCGCCATCGGCTGAGTTGGCGCACCGGGCTGGAGCATGAATCCAACGGGCGCGAAGGCGTCAAGTCGCGCAGCATCAACACCGCTTTTGTCGAGGGGGACTGGCGCTACGGCATTGGTGGCGGACTTAGCCACATCGGTATCACGCCGAAACTGTGGGCCTATCTGGAAAAATCGGACAACCCGGATATCCAGCGTTACCGCGGCTATAGCCAACTCGGCCTGCGCGCCGGGCGAGACGACGGCTGGCTGGCGCGCGTGACACTACGGCGCGGAGAATCCGGCAAGGGCAGCACCCAGGTCGACCTCTCCTACCCGCTGCGCCAGAGCATTTTTTCGTCGGTGGGGGCGTTCGTGTACCTGCAATACTTCGATGGCGAAGGCGAAACCTTGCTCGATTACGATCGCAATGAGCACACGCAGTTTAGAATCGGATTTTCCATCGTTCGATGACAGCCGGAGGGCATAACATGTCTCATGCGATCCGTTTTTCCACCAACGGTGGCCCCGAAGTGTTGAGCTGGGAGGCGGTCGAGGTGCCGGCACCGGAGCCGGGCGAAGTCAGCCTGCAGCACACCGCGATCGGGCTGAATTTCATCGACACCTATCACCGTCGGGGGCTGTATCCGGTCACGCTCCCGTCCGGACTGGGTGCAGAGGCCGCGGGCGTGATTACCGCCGTTGGCGAAGATGTCGGCAGTTTCACGCTTGGCGACCGTGTCGCCTATGCCGGTGGCCCGCTCGGCGCCTACGCGGAAGCACGCACGATGCCCGCTAGCGTCCTCGTCAAATTGCCCGACGATATCGAGGACGAGACCGCCGCCGCGATGATGCTCAAGGGGCTGACGGCACAGTATCTGCTGCGCCAGACCTATCGTGTGAAAGCCGGCGAGACGATTCTCGTGCATGCCGCCGCCGGCGGCGTGGGGCTGATTCTGTGCCAGTGGGCGAAGGCGCTTGGGGCAACCGTGATCGGCGTCGTGGGATCGGACGAAAAGGCGTCGCTGGCACGCGCCCACGGCTGCGATCACACCATCGTTCGCACGCGTGAAGACTTCGCCGAGCGGGTCAAGGCATTGACCGATGGTGCCGGCGTGCCAGTCGTGTACGACGGCGTCGGCAACGCCACTTTCATGGATTCGCTGTCCTGCTTGCAGCCGCGCGGTTTGATGGTTTCCTTCGGCAACGCTTCGGGCGCGGTGCCGCCGTTCGACATCGGCCTGCTCGCCAAGATGGGTTCGCTGTTCCTCACCCGGCCGACCTTGTTCGGCTATGCCGCGGAGCGCGAGGCGCTGCTGGCGATGGCCGATGAACTGTTTGAGGTGGTGCGCAGTGGCAAGGTGCGTATCGAGATCAACCAGCGCTATCCGCTGGCGGAGGCGGCGAGCGCGCACCGCGACCTGGAAGCGGGCCGCACCACTGGCTCGACCGTGCTGGAGTGTGCATGAACACTCGACTTGCGGCTGTGTTCCGCCGCGTGTGCGGACTGTGTGCGGTGGTGTTCGTCAGTGCGGCGCTGGCTTCCGGACCGATGCCCACGCCGGCGGACGCGGCCTATCTCAAGGCGGAGCGGGTGCGTATCGAACGCGATTTCGTTTCCCGCGTGGCACAGGTCGCGGGGGTGTCAGAAGCCGCGGTGCGAAGCGCCATGCCGGACGGCCAGCGCATCACCGATACCGGTCGCCGCGTCATCGCCAGCCTCGAACAGCAACGTGGCGAACCGCTCTCGGCCGATCAACGCGCTGCGATCAAAGCCGCCGACGCGCAGCGCCAGGCGGCTTTGGTGAGCGCCCGCGAGGAGGCGGCACGGCGTTAGGGCGATAGCGGGGCGGTGCGCAGATTGAAAACGGCAGCCGCACACTCAGGCGCGTCCAAAGCCGTTTTTAGGCTCAAGGTATACGGGTGTCTTCGCGCACGGCTTCCACTTCGCTGAACACCCGCGGCAGGATCACGCCGGCCTCGACCAGCGCGTGATACGCGCAGCAGCGATTGCGCCCGTGCGCCTTGGCGTAGTAGAGCGCTTCGTCGGCCGCGCTCAGTGCGGATGCGGCGGTGTCGCCGGCGCGCAGTGCGGTGAAGCCGATGCTGATCGTTACCTGGCCGATCTGTGGAAAGTGGAACTGCGCGACTTTTTCGCGGAAGCGTTCGAGTGCGCGTTCGGCATGCTCGAAGGTCGCCGGTTTGAGCACCGCCACGAACTCCTCGCCGCCGAAGCGGAACAGCTTGTCTTCATAGCGGAAGCTCTCACGCATCATGTTGGCGATCAGCACCAGTGCTTCGTCACCGTAAAGATGGCCGTGGTCATCGTTGATGCGCTTGAAATGGTCGGCGTCGATCACCGCCAGCCAGTGCGGCTGATCGGTGTGCGCGGCGCGGCGCTCGGTGCCCGGCAGTATGGCGGTGTCGACCGGCATGGGCTGGAGCGCATCGAGAATCTTGTTGAGGTTTTCGTTGAAGGTGCGGCGGTTGAGCAGGCCGGTGAGCGAGTCGCGCTGGCTGTAATCGAGCAAGCTGAGGTAGTTGCTGTAGAGACTGATGAAACCCAGCGCGAGGTTGATGGCGTCGTCGTCGAGCGTGGCACGCGCAACGATTTCCACCATGCCTGCCACCTTGCCGTCATAAGCGATCGGCAGACAGTAGCTCGGCCGCGCCGCGTCGGTCGTCGCCTCGACGACGATGTGCTCCTCGGTGACGCATTGTGCGAAGGCTTCGCGCGTGCCCAGCGCGATCACCGTGTCGGTCAGTTCGAAGTCGGTATCGCAGTAGCGCACGCCGTCTATGCCGACGTGGGCCAGACGGTGAAGCAGCGTCTGGCTGCCGGCCTGCTGTACCTTGAAGAGGTTCACCGCTTCACAATCGAGCAACTCGAAAAGCGCCGAGGTCACCCCCACCTCCAGCAACGTGCGGTCGCGGTGACGGGTGAGCGCCTCGACATGCTTGAGGACACGAATCATTTATTTGGGCGAAACATGTCAGCAGTAAAAGCGCTCAATTATACGACGCTGCGGGGTGGGAACGATAAAAGAGATGTTTACAAACAATTCCTGTGCCTACGCGAGACGGGAGTTTGTGCTGGTTTCGCATGACACCTGCGCCGCCCGTAAGATCGGGGCTTCCAGCAGGGCAGGTGCAGTGACATGAGCGAATTCCTCGCGACGCTTGAATTCTCGTTTTCGGTCACCGGCCCGATTTTCATCATCCTTGCGCTCGGCGTGTGGCTGATGCGTATCGGTGCCATCGATGCGCGCTTCGTGGACACCGGCTCGCGCCTGGTGTTCAACATCGCGCTGCCGGCACTGTTGTTCATCAGCATCAGCCAGACGCGTTTCGAGCGCGCGGCAAATTTCGAACTGATCCTGTTCGGCGC
>CBDTZF010000123.1:0-7458 GCA_965364825.1 uncultured Rhodocyclaceae bacterium
ACGGACTTGCACCGTGCGGTTGTCGCGCCTTCACGGGCGCACTCATTCCCGCGAACGCGGGAATCCACGCCCACTCCACGATGGATTCCCGCTTTCGCGGGAATGACGACGTGCCGTGGAGGGCGGGTTTCAACCCGCCACCACGCTCGTCGCGGCACCGATGGCTGGATGAATCCGGCCCTACGACGAACACCACGAGCGGAGGCGCTCCCCAATGAACACTAAGAACACCACCTCAAAAAAACGCACCTGGCCGGCCGTGCTCGGTCTCCTGCTCGTCCTTGCCATCGTCGTCGGCGTCTACAGCTGGACAAAATTCTTCCGCGAAGTCCCGCAGCCGGCTTGGATCACCGACGACCCCGAGATGCGCTTCAAATACGGTTCGATCGGTGCCGAGAACGACGCCGGCATTCCGTACTGGATTTTCTATGTGCTGCCACGCGTGTTCCCCGAGAAACTGCCGGGGCCGGGCGGCTATGCTTCGCTGGGTGTGGCCTGGGAGCCGGGCATGGAGTTGCCGGTTGGCTTCACCAAGAAAACCATCGGCTTCGAACGTGTCGCCAACACCTGCGCGGTGTGCCACACCGCAAGCTATCGCACGACCGTCGATTCCAACCCGATCTTCGTGCCCACCGGCCCCAACCACACGCTCGATCTGGCGGCCTTCTTCCGCTTTCTCATCGACTGCGCCAAAGACCCGCGCTTCACCCCCGACGTGCTCATGCGCGAGATCAATCTGGTCACCGATCTGGCCTGGGACGACGCGCTCATCTACCGCTACCTGATCATCCCGATCACCAAGAAGCGTCTGCTCGAACGCGAAACCCAGTTTGCCTGGCTCTACCACGCGCCCTTCCCCGACTGGGGTCGCGGCCGCGACGACTCGATGAACCTGACCAAATACTTCATGATCGAGTGGCCGATGGACGACAGCTTCGGCCCCACCGACATGCCCTCGATCTGGAACCTCGGCAAATACAAGGCCGAGCGGGGCCATCGCATGAACTTCGCCGGCGACAGCCACAACGCCTACTCGGTGATCATCGATTCCGCGCTCGGCCTGCTTGGCGCGCCGCCCAAGGACAAGGACGCGTTCCTCGGTCATGTCGACTGGATGCTCAAGTACCTGAGCGCCCGCCAGGCGCCCAAATACCCCTTCCCCATCGACGACGCGCGCGCCGCGCAAGGCAAGACCGTATTCGACGCCACCTGCGCGCGCTGCCACGCCTCTGAGCGCACCGGTACCGTCGTCCCGGTCGAAGAAGTCGGCACCAGCCGCGACCGCATGGAAACCTGGAATGAACGCGCCGCCTTCGAAGCCAACAAGGTAGTGGCTGACATGGGCATCGTGCGCGAAGGGCTGGTCGAAGAGCCGCTGCGCGGCTACATCGCCGCCTTCCTCGACGGCATCTGGCTACGTGCGCCGTATCTCCACAACGGCTCCGTCCCGACCCTGCGCGACCTGCTCGACCCCCCGGACGTCCGCCCCGTCACCTTCTGGCGCGGCTACAACCTCTACGACCCCGACCGCGTCGGTTTCATCACCGCCGGCGAAGAGGCCGAATACAACGGCAGCCTGCACGACACGCAGCTCAAGGGCGGCGGCAATCAAGGGCACGACTACGGTACAGCGTTGGCCGATGAGGACAAGACGGCGTTGGTGGAGTATTTGAAGACGCTTTAGGTCGCTTTGATTGAACCGGACAAGGGCAGGCGAGCGCTTAACGCGAGTCTGGACGCGACGATTGACTGTCTACTTGCGGGCAGGTCGATCGAAGCCCGTCAATGTGTTCATTCAGACTTGGAGATATCGAACGCCACATCGGATCAAGAATAAAATCGATCCGCTCACGTCTGGCAAGTTTCGCGGCGGGCACGAAATCGGCGTCGCCCGCGATCACGGCGATTTGATCAACTTGGCGCTTGAACGCAAGCGATGCAATGTCCAGACCAATGCGCATGTCGACGCTTTTTTTGTCGAAATGTGATTCGGACGTAATGCTCCGTCAGATCGTCCATACTGATTTTCTTCTTGAGAAGTTCTTCAATCTTGCTCGGTGAGATTGTCCAATTTGAACCTGGCGAAAGGTGACCAAGACGAAGCGCGACCTTCCTCTTTTTGAGCAAGCAGCCGTGAAGTTCTCTGCGAAATCGCGCTTCTTCCGACTTGGAGAAGTCGATATGCTTCCCGGAAATGGGGTTATGAGCTTTCTTTTCTAAAGGCGGGCAATCGTAAAAAAAGATTCGGTGCAACTCACGACGAGTGTTTTTTTCAGCCTTGGGGCGAAGGTGGGTGACTGCCCAGCGAAACGCCTGCTCCGCCGCGCGCTCGTGGTCGAAACGATTGTGAGGTTCAACCTTTCGAAATCGTGTGATGAAAAATGCGCCGTCAATCAGTACTGCGGTGGGCATGCGCTACCTTGATCGAAAAAACGCCCAAGGGTTCGGCACGTCCAAAATAGTTGGACGGCTTACTGCCAAGGGCGGTATCACGAAGACTCTACTAAGCTTTAGGTAATTTTTGTTACTTAAAGTGCAATTTCAGTGTCCAAACAGCGGAAAATCCGACGCCCTTCCGGCAAGATCGACGGTATCGAACGCCGAAGTATAGCTACGCCCCGACCACATCCAGTGACAATCCCCACCGCTCCAGCGCGCGCCGCAGGATGGATTGCTCGGCATCGCTGATCGTGCCGTCGGCTTTCGACAGCACGAGCATGGCGCGGGCAGTGACGAGGCGTTGCTCGGATTCGGTGATGGCGTCCAGCAGGGCGTCGATGTGGGCGGGGTCGAGCAGGTGGACGCGCTCGCCGCGGTTTTCTTCGAGCACTTCGCGGCTGAGGTCGATCACGGCCTGCAGCACGGCGTCGCGCGGCAGGCCGATGAGGGTGGGGATGTCGTGCGTGTCGAGGCTTTCGAGTTCGCGGTTGGCGAGGCGGCCGTCGGCCATAAGGGTGAGGCCGATGAGGCGGGCGATGGCGTTGCGGGCGTCATAGGGTTTGGCGGGCATGGGGCGGTCCTGATCTGAGAGATAGATAAGCGACAAACGACTCCGGACGACGGCGCCGGGATTCATCACCCGTGGGTCGGCACGTCATGACGCGCCTCGGGATTTTCCGTCACCGGCGTCAGGCAAACCAGCCGTCGATGACAGCCTGCGTCGAATCATGTCGAACATGCGCAATATTCGCTCATTTCTGCGATCCGCGCCTTGATCAGATCATTGCGAAGCCCCGGTGTACGAAGCGGGAAATGTTGCGCAAGAGCCGCCACGACGCTCACGGCTGGACGATGGCGTGTCGATCGGGCAAGCTCTTGGCAGAGTGAATTTCCGGCAATCAGTCGGGCATCGCAACGGCGACCCGGCTATGCACTGCCACCCACCCGCAACCGCCCGCCCGGCCCCGCGCCGGCAGGGCGCACACCGGAGCGCCCGCATGAGCCGACCCGCCTTCGCCCGCATCGACCTCAACGGCCTGCGCACCAACTACCGGATGGCGCGGTCGCGTCATGGTGGGCGGGCGCTGGCGGTGATCAAGGCGGATGCTTATGGTCACGGCTCGGTGCGCTGCGCGCAGGCGCTATCCGATATCGCGGACGGCTTTGCGGTGGCGGTGCTGGAAGAAGCGCTGGTGCTGCGCGAGGGCGGCATCACGGGCCCGATTCTGGTGCTCGAAGGCGCGTTCGGGCCCGACGACATCGCGCGCGCCGCCGAGCACGATCTATGGCTGGTGGTCCATCAGCGCGAGCAGATCGATCTGCTTGAGCGCGTACCGCCGGCGCGCCCGCTGAAGGTGTGGCTCAAACTGGACAGCGGAATGCACCGCGCCGGCGTCACGCCGGGTTACATGGCTACCGCGCACGCCCGTCTGAGCGCCCTGCCGTGGGTTGCCTCGATCGTGCTGATGAGCCACATGGCACGCGCCGACGAGCCCGATGTGCCCACGACTCAGGCGCAGGTCGAAGTCTTCGAACGCACCACCGCCGAGCTGCCCGGCGAGCGCAGCCTGTGCAACTCGGCCTGCATCCTCGCGTGGCCGGCTGCCTATCGCGACTGGGCGCGCCCCGGCATCATGCTGTATGGCGCCGATCCCATGCCGCAAGACCGCAAGCTGCTGCAACCGGTGATGACCCTGGGCAGCGCGATCATGAATGTGCGCATGCTGGCACCGGGCGACGTGCTGGGCTATGGCGGCCGTTTTATCGCCGAGCGGCCGACGCGCGTCGGCCTGGTTGCCATGGGTTATGCGGACGGCTACCCGCGTACCGCGCCGGACGGCACGCCGGTGGCGGTCGACGGCCACATCACCGGACTCATCGGCCGCGTATCGATGGACATGCTGACCGTGGATCTCACGAATCTGCCCGACACCGGGTTCGGCTCGCGGGTCGAACTGTGGGGCGCGACCATCCCCGCCAATACGATCGCGCAAGCGGCCGGCACGATCGCCTACGAGCTGTTCTGCAACGTAAAACGCGTGCGCCGCAGCTACGTTGGCGGCGCACCTTAATCTGAGTCAACCCGCCACGGCGGTGGGCGCACGATACTCTGACCCATCAGGTGGCAGCGATCGCCACCGCGGACGAGCGATGGACACGAAATGAAGACGGCGATCCATATCTGCATTCTGCTAATACTTTCAGCCGTGGTTTCGCTGAGCCGCGCCGCACACGACACTGCGGGTATCGCATGCTTCGCAGAACCGGATCGCGCCAGCAGCGGCAAGCTCGAAACGACCGCCATGGCGCGGCGCGCATCCGGCGACTGATGCGCGCCGCCCTGCGCCTGTTGTGCGCGACACTTTCGCTGGCCGCCGTATCGCTGATGCTCGCGCCGCCGACCATCGCAGCCACTACCGCGCCATCCGGCGATGCCATCAATCCGCGCTATCTGTTGATGGATGTAAAAGGCCGCGCGGCGACCAACACACGCTTTCCAGGCCACTTCCAGTTGCTGAGTTTCGGCTATACCGCCAGCCCCGATACCAGCCCCACCACGCTGGCCGAAATGGCCGAGGTGCTGCAAGGCCTCGGCGAGCGGGCAGCGCGCGTGCAAGCGCTGTTCGTTACCGTCGACCCGGCGCGCGACCTGCCAAGCAAGCTGCAGCGTTTCGTCGATTTGTTCGACACGCGCATCATCGGCCTGTCGGGTGACGACACGCTGACCGCGCGGGTCATCGAAAACTACAAATTGCGCGTCGACATCGTGCGCGCAGCGGATGCCGCGCCCGACGACTACCGCGTGGATCACACCACCGGCATGCTGCTGCTCGACCCGGCCGGCAGCTTCGTCAAAACATTTCGCTTCGGCACGCCGGTGACCGAGATCACCTCGGCGCTGGAAATCCTGATCGATAAAACGCCGCTGGCGGACGCGCCATGAGCGCACCACGCGACGATGCCTTTGACGAGCAGAACGCCGCGACGCGTGCCGCACTCGCATGAGCTTGCGCACCGGAATCCGCCTGTCGGACGTCGGCCTCCGACCGACGACGCTCAACGTCTGGTGGCTCGCGATCCGCCCGCGCACACTCTCACTGTCAGCCATCCCGGTGCTTGTCGGGAGCGCGCTGGCGTGGGCCGAAGGCGCTGCTACCGCCTGGCCACCATTCATCGTGGCGCTGCTATGCGCAGTGCTGATTCAGGCCGGCACCAATCTGTTTAACGATGTTGGCGACGCGCTGCGCGGCAACGACGGCCCCACCCGCCTCGGCCCGCTGCGCGTGACCGCCGCCGGGTTGGCCGTGCCAGAACAGGTGCGTCGCGCCGCACGCGTCGCTTTCGCTGGCGCGCTGTCAGGTGGCCTGTATCTGGTGTTTGTCGGCGGCTGGCCGATCGTTCTTATCGGACTGACCTCACTGGCGACCGGCTGGGCCTATTCGGGTGGCGCGCGACCGCTGTCGCACGGTCCATGGGGCGAAGTGCTGGTGATGCTGTTTTTCGGCCTGGTCGCGGTCAGTGGCAGTCACTATCTGCAAAGCGGCGCATTCAGCGCATCGGCGCTGCTGTGCGGGCTGGCGCTCGGTGCCCACGCCGCAGCGGTATTGCTGGTCAACAACGTGCGCGACCTCGAGGCCGACCGGCGCGCCGGTCGCCGCACGCTCGCCTCGGTGATCGGCCCGGCTGCCGCGCGACGCCTCTACGGCATTTTCATGCTCGCACCCTTCGCGCTGCTGGCCGCCTGGTTCGGTGAGGGCGCGCTTGGGCCGGCATGGCTCGCCCTGCCGGTGTGCCTGATACTCGCGATACGCTTTCGCGTGCAATCACCCGGCGCGCAGATGAACATGATGCTGGCGCGCACGGCTCAGGCGCAACTGCTGCTTGGCGCGCTGCTATGCGCCGCTTGGCTGGTTTGACGGCCCGCTCGCGGATGCGATGATGCATGCCATGAACACCGCCGAAACACGCTACGAACTGTATTACTGGCCCGGCATCCAGGGCCGCGGAGAATTCGTGCGGCTGGCCTTCGAGGCGGCAGGCGTAGCCTATGCGGACGTGGCGCGCCAAAGCGAGGCCAACGGATTCGGTGTGCCGGCAATGATGCGTCTACTCGACGATACGACGCAGGCGCAGCGGCCGTTCGCGCCGCCCTTCGTACGGGTCGGCGATCAGGTGATCGGCCAGACCGCCAACATTCTCAACGTCCTCGGCCCGCGGCTCGGCCTGGCACCTGCAGACGACGCGGCGCGTGCCTGGGCGCATCAGCTGCAACTGACCATCGCCGACCTCGTTAACGAAGTCCACGACACCCATCATCCGATTGCCTCGAACCTGTATTACGAAGACCAGCAGACCGAAGCACAGCGCCGCGCGGCGGATTTCACGACGCAGCGACTGCCGAAATTTCTGCGCTATCTTGAAGGCGTGGCAGGCGCGAATGGGCACACCGGGCACCTGGTGGGCAATTCGCTCACCTGTGTGGACCTTTCGGTGTTTCAGCTTATCGCGGGTCTGCGCTACGCGTTTGCCCGCGCGATGGTGCGCCTTGAAGCCGATATTCCGCGGCTGTGCGAAATACATTCGCAGGTGGCCGCGCACACGCGCATCGCTGGGTATCTCATGTCACCGCGCCGCCTGCCGTTCAACGAGTCAGGCATTTTTCGGCACTACCCCGCGCTCGACACGTAAAAGTCAGAACTCCACCCCCGGCCCGTGCCAGGTCGCGTCACGCGGGCGCGCGCGGGCCAGCGCCTGCGCGGCGCTGCACCAGCCTTCGCAGGCATTGCGTCCGCTGCGCCCGCGCCACAGATTGAGCAGCCATTTGCATTTGGCGTAGAAGTGGAAGAAGCGCAGCACCGCCGCACGCTGCAGCGCGCCGGGTTCGGTGACGCTACACACCAGCTTGTCGTCCACCATGCCGCGATCGCGCAAAGTGATCGCGCCCCAGGCCTTGACGGTCACCCGTGCGCCAAGCGGCAGGCGCGGGCCGAGCACGAGCGCATCGAGCAGATCCCCTTC
>CBDTZF010000124.1:0-7428 GCA_965364825.1 uncultured Rhodocyclaceae bacterium
CAACCCTCCGAGGGTGTAGGCGGGGCCGGAGTCGACCGCGACTTGCAGCGCGACGGTAGCCTTCTCCGGGTCGACGGCAGCGCGCGAGTCGGCGAAGCGCGCGGCGGCAAAGTCGCGCGCCGCCACCGCATCCAGAAAGTAGCCTTTGGCGCTGTCCCAATCCGCTTGGCGGAAGGCGCTGCCCTCCTTGAGCGGCCATTGCGCCTCGATCGCAGCGCGCCGTTGAGCATAGGCGGCGCCAGTGATTGCACCGGAGAAACGCAGATCAACCTTGCCGATACGCGCCCGCGGACCGGGGTCGACGCGAATTTTCATCGGCGACTCATTCTCGCCTTCGCGCGTCACCGTCGGCGTGAAATAGCCTTCCGTGGCGAGCAGTGAAGTCACTTCATTGCGTGTTCGGCGCACCAGCGCGCGGCGATCGTTTTCGTCCGGCGATTTGGGCAGCGCGTCTTCACGCAGCGTCGTCAGATTCGTTTCGAGCAGCGGGCGCAGATCCTTGGGAACGTCGAGCTTGATAGGCGGTGCGGCGTGTGCCGAAACAGAAAAAAACAGGCTGGCGAGACACAGCGCGGCGGCGAGCAAGGCGTTGATTGGCATGGCAAACATTGTACGAGGAAAGCCTTGCGTCACACCACGGCTTCGCGTTGTCGCGGTGCGTTTGCGTGGGAGAAGCGGCAATCCGCAATTGACATACGAGGCGGATCAATCCTCGCTGTGATAGGCCGTCACGCGGTCGATTTCGTTCTTCGAGCCGAGGAAGACCGGCACCCGTTGGTGGAGTCTTTCCGGCATGACATCGAGAATGCGCTGTCGGCCGGTGGTAGCCGCACCGCCCGCCTGTTCGACCATCATTGCCATCGGATTCGCTTCATACATCAGGCGCAACTTGCCGCCCTTATCGCGGCATTTCTCGTCGATCGGATACATGAAGACCCCGCCACGAGTGAGCACGCGGTGCACGTCGGCCACCATCGAGGCCACCCAGCGCATGTTGAAATCCTTGCCGCGCGGGCCTTTGCTGCCTTCCTGCATCTCGCTGACATAGCGTTTGACGGGCGCCTCCCAGAAACGCGCGTTGGACGAATTGATGGCGTATTCCTGCGTATCCGCCGGCACCGTCATGCGCGGGTGGGTGTAAATGAAACTGCCCATTTCGCGATCCAGCGTAAAGCCATGCACGCCGTCACCGACCGTAAGGACGAGTTGCGTGGACGGGCCATACAACGAATAGCCGGCCGCCACCTGTTCGCGCCCCGGCTGCAGGAACTCGGCTTCGCCCGGCTCGACGCAGCCGGCAGGGCAGCGCAGCACCGAAAAAATCGTGCCCACGGTGACATTGACATCGATATTCGACGAGCCGTCGAGCGGGTCAAACAGCAGCAGATAGCCGCCTTTGGGATAGTCACGTGGGATCGGCCGCACTTCCTCGACTTCCTCCGAGGCCATCGCCGCCAGGTGGCCACCCCATTCGTTGGCCTGAATCAGGATGTCGTTGGCGATTACATCGAGCTTCTTTTGCGCTTCGCCCTGGATGTTCTCCGAGCCGGCCTCGCCGAGCAGATCCGCCAGCGCACCCTTGGAGACGTTCACGCTGATCGCCTTCACCGCGCGCGCCACCACCTCGATCAACAAACGCAAATCAGCTGTCATGCGGCCGGCGCGTTGCTGCTCGATGAGGAACTGGGTGAGCGTGACTCGTGGCATAAAAAACTCCGGGAAGATCAATGGTCGGTCAAGCTGGATTATCCCGATTTCCCGCGCCTGGCGCACGTTGGCGATATCATCGCCGCAGGCAATCGTACAAAGCGGCGATCGGCCAGCGCGACCTGCTTGTGTCGGTACGTCTATTTTGCCGCGCCGTTCCCTCACCCCCAGCCCCTCTCCCGGCGGGAGCGGGGAGAAGTCCACCCGAGGCCGAGAGGCACCGCCGTCGATCGCCGGGATAGCCCCCTCTCGGGGTTGGGGTGAGGGAAAGCCCGCACGAATCAAACATCGACCACCGTTTTCCGGCATACATGCGATTGCCCTGTATCATCGCCGCTTTGGCTCTGCGCGATCACGGTCGCGCGCTGAGCGCTCACTGACATGCATGTTCTGGTCCTCGGCGCCGGCCTCGCGGGCGTGACGTCCGCGTGGTATCTCAAGCAAGCCGGTTTCGACGTCACCGTGGTCGACCGCCAGAGCGCGCCCGCAATGGAAACCAGCTTTGCCAACGGCGGCCAGATTTCGGTGAGCCATCCCGAACCGTGGGCCAACCCCAGTGCGCCGCTGACCATTCTGCGCTGGTTGGGCAAGGACGCCGCCCCGCTCCGCTTTCGGCCACGTGCCAACTGGCAGCAATGGCGCTGGGCGCTGGGCTTTCTGCATGAATGCCTGCCGTGGCGGACACGACGCAACACCGCCGCCATTGCCGCGCTGGCGCGCTACAGCCGCGACGAATTGCGAAGCTTGCGCGAAGCCATCGGTCTTGCCTACCCGTATTCTCAGCGCGGTATCTTGCATGTTTTCTTCGATGGTGTCGGTGCGCGCAGCGTCGCCACGCGCGTTGTCGAGCTGTCGCGCTATGGCATCGTCGCTGAAGCCTGCGATGCCGCGCGCTGCGTCGCGATCGAACCGGCATTGGCAGGCGCCATACGGCCGCCGACGGCCGGTATCTACGCCGCGGACGACGAGTCCGGCGACGCCCATGCCTTTGTGCTCGCACTCACCGCGCGCCTGAAAAACAACGGCGTGCGATTTCTCTTCAATACGACGGTGACCGGCATCGACCATCTTGGCGGGCTGGTCGAAGGGGTTCGCGTGGTCGCGCCGGGCGGCGAGGAAACGCGGTTAGTGGCCAGTTCATACGTGCTCTGCATGGGCAGTTACAGCCCGCAACTGGCGGCGACATTCGGAGAAAAGCTGCCGATCTACCCGGTCAAGGGCTATTCCGTCAGCCTACCGATTGTCGACGCCGGCAGAGCACCGCGGGTGAGTCTGACCGACGAGGGGCGCCGGATTGTCTGCTCGACCTTCGAAGAGACGCTGCGCGTTGCCGGCACGGCCGAGCTCAACGGCTATGACCTGTCACTCGACACGATGCGATGCCAAACCCTGATCACGTGGGCGGAGGAAAATTTTCCCCACGCGACTGACACCTCCGCCGCGGAATTGTGGTGTGGTCTGCGCCCCGCCACACCGAGCAACCGGCCGCTGATTGGCAAAAGCGGCATGCTCAATCTCTACTACAACACGGGCCACGGCACGCTCGGTTGGACACTCGCGTGCGGGTCGGCGCGCGCGCTGGTCGACATCATGTCGGGCCGACGTCCGCGGCCGGACTTTCCGTTTCTGGGTGGGCGATTCAACTGATAGATGCGGGGCTTCGCTGCGCTCAACCCAACCTACGAACAGTCCATCCTACGAAACTGGGTGGGCGGTTCGCCTGCGACTGAAACCGGACGGGCGGCGATCTACTTGATGACTTTCAGGTGGCTGCGTCCGCCGCCAGAGGGCTTGTCCGGCTTGGGCGGGGTATCTGGCGAGTCGGTCGAGGCCGGCGCGTCCGCGTTGGAAGCTTCGGATTCTTTGATGGTGTCGCCCTGAGAGGCTGTCGTCGCCTCGGCCCTTTCGATCTCAAACGCCATGCCGTGCCCGTTTTCGCGCGCATAGACTGCGACCACGTTGTCCACGGGTATGCTGATCGATTGGGCCACACCGCCGAAACGTGCCTGAAAGGTAATCAGATCGTTGCTCATATCGAGTTGATTGGTCGCGTCGGGGCTTACGTTGAGCACGATTTGTCCGTCCCGCGCGGCGCCCGGCGGCACTCGCGTCGTGCCATCCACGACGGCGGCGACATAGGGCGTAAGACCCTGGTCGACACACCATTCGTATATCGCTCGAATCAGATAGGGCTTGGTAGACACACTGGACACGGGAAACTTCCTCATTGTTCGGGCGCGTTGCTGCGCGCCCGAAATACCACGCTAGCGGCGCATGACCTTTTCCGATGGCGTCAGCGCGTCGATGAATCCC
Organism: uncultured Rhodocyclaceae bacterium; assembly: GCA_965364825.1. Taxonomy (GTDB): domain Bacteria; phylum Pseudomonadota; class Gammaproteobacteria; order Burkholderiales; family Rhodocyclaceae; genus Nitrogeniibacter. The sequence continues at coordinate 4,021 of CBDTZF010000124.1, forward strand.
TGACGGCTGAAGATTCGCTCGGCGTATTTCATGAGAGGCGCGGCCGCTTTGGGAAGTTCAATGCCGTAGTGCTCGAGTCGCCACAGCAGGGGAGCGACCGCGACGTCGAGCATCGAGAACTCTTCGCCAAGCAGGTAGGTCTGGTGAGCAAACATGGGCGCCAGCTGCGTCAGTTGATCACGCACTTGCGCACGTATCTTTTCGGCGCCCTTCTGGTTCTTCTCAAGCAGATCGATTTCGGCAAACAACTCCTGCTCGAAGGTATGCAGCAACTGACGCGCGCGCGCACGCATGATCGGGTCGGGCGGCATGAGCTGGGGATGCGGGAAGCGCTCGTCGATGTATTCATTGATGATGTTCGACTCGTGCAGCACGAGTTCGCGGTCGACCAGCACCGGCACGCGGTTATAGGGGTTGATTACGGCAATGTCTTCGGGCTTGTGATCCAGGTCGACATCAATGACCTGGAAATCCATCCCTTTTTCAAAGAGTACGATCCGGCAACGGTGGCTGAAGGGGTCCGTAGTGCCGGAATAGAGATTCATCATGTTTGCAACAGCTCCATCAAAGCCGAGCGCCGTATACCCATGGGCATACGGCGCCGGCGCTTACATGCGGCCGCCTTCAGGCAGCGCCGCGATCAGTGAATATCTTTCCAGTAATTCTTCTTCAGCAGGTAGGCCAGCACAAAGAATCCCGCGAGGAAGATCAGGACGAAAATGCCGATCGTCTTGCGTTTTTCGGCGATCGGCTCACCCGCCCAGACAAGGAAGGAGACCAGGTCAGCAACCGACTTGTCGTATTCCTCTGCCGACATCGTGCCCGGCTTGGTCAGTTCGAGCGACACTTCCTTGATCGTGCCGCCATTGCCATCGTCCTTTTCCTCGACGTTCGCCACCTGGTCGCCCTGGAGCTGCCAAAGTACGTGCGGCATGCCGGCGTTTGCGAACACCTTGTTGTTCCAGCCGGTCGGGCGACTCGGATCGCGGTAGAACTGGCGCAGGTAGGTATACACCCAGTCGGCGCCACTACCGAACTCGGACGACCGCGCACGCGTGACCAGCGTCAGATCGGGCGGCGGGACGCCGAACCATTCCTTGCCTTCATCCCGCGTCATCGCGACTTTCATCTGGTCACCGATTTTATCGCTGGTGAACATCAGATTGTCCGTGATGAGCTCTTCAGACAAACCGATTTCCTGCAGCCGGTTGTAGCGCAGAAAGCTGGCGGCATGGCAATTCAAACAGTAGTTCACGAACAGCTTGGCACCATGCTGTAACGCCGCCGGCTCCATGCTGATCGGCGCCTTGTCCAGATGCAGTTCACCAGCTGCTATGGCCAGAGTCGGTGCGAACAGCACCACCGCGAAGAAGCGTTTGATCAGTTTCATTGCACGCGTTTTCATCAGGAGGTCACCCTTTCCGGTTCCGCTTTATAACTGTCCATCTTGCTGTACCAGGGCATCAGCAGGAAGAACGCGAAATACAACACCGAGCAGATCTGCGCCGTTCGGTCCTTGATACCACCGTTGTCAGGCGGCAACGTGCCAAGGTAGCCAAGGACGAAGAAGCAGATCACGAAGATCACCAGCGCGGTCTTGAAGATCGGTCCCTTGTAGCGAATCGATTTGACCGGACTGCGGTCGAGCCACGGCAGGAAGAAAAAGATCACCACCCCCGCCCCCATGGCGATCACGCCCCAGAACTTGGCGTCGAGGCCAAACAACGGATAGGTCACGGCACGCAGCAGCGAGTAGTAGGGCGTGAAGTACCACACCGGAGCAATGTGCATTGGTGTCACCAGCGGGTCTGCCGGGAGGAAGTTGTTGAACTCGAGAAAATAGCCGCCACCCTCGGGGGCGAAGAACATCACCGCCGAGAACACGATCAGGAAGCCGACCACGGCGACGATATCTTTCACCGTGTAGTACGGATGAAAGGGAATGCCGTCCAGCGGTATGCCGTTGGCGTCCTTCTTCTTCTTGATTTCCACGCCGTCAGGGTTGTTCGAGCCGACTTCGTGCAGTGCCACGATATGTGCAACGACAAGGCCGATGAGCACCAGCGGTACGGCAATCACATGGAAGGCGAAGAAGCGGTTGAGGGTTGCGTCGGAGACCACGAAATCACCCCGGATGACCAGCGACAGATCGGGGCCGATCACGGGAATCGCCGAGAACAGGTTGACGATCACCTGCGCGCCCCAGTACGACATCTGCCCCCATGGCAATAAATAGCCCATGAAGGCTTCGGCCATCAGCGCGAGGAAAATGGCGACACCGAACAGCCAGATCAGCTCGCGCGGCTTGCGGTATGAGCCATAGAGGAGACCGCGGAACATGTGCATGTAGACGACGACAAAGAACGCCGATGCGCCTGTGGAGTGCAGGTAGCGGATCAGCCATCCGCCGGGCACGTCACGCATGATGTACTCGACCGACGCAAAGGCGACCGGCACACCCGATACGTTGAGCGAGGCGTCGGGCTTGTAATGCATGACGAGGAAAATCCCGGTCACGATCTGGAGCACCAGCACCAGCAGCGCCAGTGAGCCGAAGAAATACCAGAAGTTGAAATTTTTCGGCGCGTAGTACTCGGACAGGTGCGCCTTCCAGGTCGACGTCAGCGGAAATCGGTCGTCGATCCAGTTCATCATCGCTTGTGTTTTTGTGGTCATCGCTCAGGCCGTCCCGTCGTCTTCGCCAATCAGGAGTGTCGTGTCCGCCAGATACTTGTGACGCGGGATTACCAGGTTGGTCGGCGCCGGTTTGTTGGCGTACACGCGTGCCGACAGATCAAAGGTCGATCCGTGGCACGGGCACAGAAAGCCTCCCGGCCAGTCGGCACCGAGGCCGCTCTCTGCACCGGGCTTGAATTTTTCCGTCGGCGAACAGCCCAGGTGGGTGCAGATCCCGACCACGACGAGATACTCCGGCTTGATCGAGCGGGCGCGGTTCTTGGCGTATTCGGGCTGGATCGATTCGTTCGATTCCGGATCAGCCAGATCGGCCTCGTCCGTCTTGAGCGTCGCGAGCATTTCTTCGGTGCGGCGCACGATCCACACCGGCTTGCCTTGCCACTCCACGATCATCTTCTCGCCCATGGCCAGCGTGCTGATATCCGCCTCGACCGGCGCACCGGCTGCCTTGGCGCGCTCGGACGGCGTCAGGCTCGCCACGAACGGCACCGCCACCGCCACCGTGGCGACGCCACCTGCAACTGACGTGGCCAGCAGGAGCTGGCGACGACTGTTGTCCATCTTTTCTTCAACGCTCATGACCCATTTCCTCGAAAAAAAAGGACGCAGTAAGTTGTGCTAAAAATCCGTCGAAGTATAACCGAATACAACGGGGCAAAAAAACCCTTTTAGGTCAATTCTTTTTAATATCAAAGAGATAGAAATAAAAAA
>CBDTZF010000125.1:0-7313 GCA_965364825.1 uncultured Rhodocyclaceae bacterium
TGACAACGCAGTCGCAACGAACCGTCTCGGCGCGATGCAAGCAGCTCGGTCTGCACTCACGGCTGGTCAAACCATTCTCGCCCGAAGATGTGTCGGAAGTGCTGTTGTCTGCGCAACAGGGCGACGTTGCGGACACCGGTGACGAGTTTGCCTTCGACCCCGAACTGACGCTCACACGCCTTGCCAAAGCGCGCGACGATTCGCTCAATATCCTGCTGGTCGAGGACAACCCGATCAATCAGATGGTCGCCACCAAGATGCTCGAAAAGGCCGGCCATCGCATTACGCTTGCCAGCAACGGTCAGGAGGCGCTCGAGCAGCTCGACGGCAAGGCGTTCGACGTCGTGCTGATGGATGTACAGATGCCCGTGATGGGCGGTATCGAAGCGGCGCAGGCGTTCCGCAGCCGGGAGGCGCGACGAAGCTGGGCGATGGGAGCCGGCAGCTTCAACGCGGTGCCGATCATTGCGATGACCGCGCATGCGATGGCAAGCGACCGACAGCGCTGTCTGGCCGCGGGCATGGATGACTATGTCACCAAGCCGATCACGCCGCGCGAGTTGTTCGCGGCGATCGACCGGGTGTGCGGAGAGGCCAGTGCGCAGACCGACGACGCCGAGAGTTCGCTGCTCGAAGGCATGCATTCGATCGGCCAGTCGAGCACGCTGGACCTTAACCAGACGCTCGAACTGCTCGATGGCGATGAAGACGCGCTCAAACAACTGGTGAAAATTTTCTTCAACGACTTCGGCGCCAATCTGCAAAAACTCAAGAGCGCGGCCGCGGACAACGATTGCAAGACGCTGGCCGCGCTCGCCCATTCGGTGAAGGGCTCGGTCGGTGTTTTCAACGCGGCCCCGGCGCTGGCGGCTGCGGATGCGGTGGAACAGGCGGCACGCCACGACAACATCGAGGCTGCGCGCGAGGCCTTGCCCGGCCTGCTCGATACCCTGAATCGACTCGCCACCGCGCTGCGTCAAACGGCGTTCTCACGCGCCTGACACCCCTTTGTGAGTTTGATTCGCCAGCGTTAATTCGCTAGAATCGTGCGAATTTTCTTGTTGATTGCCAAGCGGGAGGGGTCGCGCCGATCCGTCCCGTTTTTCACGTGTGTGCGCAGCGCGGAATACACGCTGAAACCCGGCACGCTGAAGCCCGATCAACGCGATCAACGCCGAACCAGGAGTGTTTTCGTGACGCAATTTCCGCCCGCTGTGCTCGTCCTTGCCGACGGCACGGTTTTTCGCGGCAACGGCATTGGTGCGACCGGCCAGACTGTCGGCGAAGTCGTCTTCAATACGGCGATGTCGGGCTATCAGGAAATCCTGACCGACCCGAGTTACTCACGCCAGATCGTGACGCTGACCTATCCGCACATCGGCAATACCGGCGTCAATGAAGAAGATGTCGAGTCGTCGGCGGTGCAGGTCGCGGGTCTGGTGATTCGTGATTTGCCGTTGCGTGCGTCCAGCTGGCGCATGAGCCAGACGCTCGACGCCTACCTGCGCGCGCAAAACATCGTTGCCATCGCCGACATCGACACGCGCAAGCTCACACGGGTGCTGCGTGAAAAAGGCGCACAGGCCGGTTGCATTGTCACCGCCGGCGCCGACGGCCAGATCGACGTGGCTGCCGCTACGGCGGCTGCGCGAGCCTTTCCGGGGCTTGACGGCATGGATCTGGCGAAGGAAGTGACGGTCAATTCTGCTTATCAATGGAACGAAACCGAGTGGTCGCTCGAAGCAGGCTATGGTCGTCAGGAAGCGCCACGCTTTCATGTCGTTGCCTATGACTACGGCGTGAAGCGGAACATTCTGCGCATGCTCGCCAGCCGTGGCTGCCGCCTGACGGTGGTGCCCGCGCAAACGCCCGCCGCCGAAGTGCTGGCGATGAATGCGGACGGTATCTTTCTCTCGAATGGTCCGGGCGATCCGCAGGCTTGTGAATACGCGATCGAGGCGGTGCGCGAAATTGTCGCCAGCGGGCTGCCGACCTTCGGCATTTGCCTCGGTCACCAGTTGCTGGCGCTGGCCGCGGGCGCACGCAGCGTGAAGATGAAGTTCGGCCACCACGGCGCCAATCATCCGGTCAAGGATCTCGATTCCGGCGCGGTCATGATCACCAGCCAGAATCATGGCTTTGCGATCGATGCCGGCACGCTGCCGGCGACGATGCGCGCCACGCATGTGTCTTTGTTCGACGGCAGCCTGCAAGGCCTAGCCCATACCTCGGCGCCGGTGTTTGGTTTCCAGGGCCATCCGGAGGGTGGCCCGGGGCCGCATGATGTCGCGTATCTGTTCGACCGCTTCGTTTCGTTGATGGAAACGCGGGAAGCGCGCAAGTGACCGCCGCCACGGCGCGTCACCCCTAACGAATAATCAAGGCAAAAAATGCCCAAGCGTTCAGACTTACACAGCATTCTGATTATCGGCGCCGGACCGATCATCATCGGCCAGGCATGCGAATTCGACTATTCCGGCGCGCAGGCGTGCAAGGCCTTGCGCGAAGAAGGTTTCAAGGTCGTTCTGGTCAATTCCAATCCGGCGACGATCATGACCGACCCGGAAACCGCGGACGTAACCTACATCGAGCCGATCACCTGGCAGGTCGTCGAACGCATCATCGAAAAGGAGCGGCCGGACGCGATCCTGCCGACCATGGGCGGGCAGACAGCACTCAACTGCGCGCTCGATCTGGCCAGACACGGGGTGCTGGAAAAATACGGCATCGAATTGATCGGCGCCTCGCGCGAGGCCATTGACAAGGCCGAGGATCGCGAAAAATTCAAGAACGCGATGACGCGCATCGGCCTCGGCTCGGCGCGCTCCGGCATTGCGCACTCAATGGAGGTGGCCTCCCAGGTGCAGGCTGGGATCGGCTTTCCGGTCATCATCCGCCCGTCGTTCACCCTCGGCGGCACCGGCGGCGGCATCGCCTACAACATGGAAGAGTTCGCCGAGATCTGCAAATACGGTCTCGAAGCCAGCCCGACCAACGAATTGCTCATCGAGGAATCGCTGATCGGCTGGAAGGAATTTGAGATGGAGGTGGTGCGCGACAAGGCGGACAACTGCATCATCGTGTGCGCGATCGAAAACCTCGACCCGATGGGGGTGCATACCGGCGATTCGATCACCGTGGCGCCGTCGCAGACGCTCACCGACAAGGAATACCAGATCATGCGCAACGCCTCTATCGCGGTGTTGCGCGAAATCGGGGTGGATACCGGCGGTTCCAACGTGCAGTTCGCGATCAATCCCGACGATGGACGCATGATCGTCATCGAGATGAATCCGCGCGTGTCGCGCTCCTCGGCGCTGGCCTCTAAAGCCACCGGTTTTCCGATTGCCAAGGTGGCGGCCAAGCTGGCTGTCGGCTACACGCTCGACGAACTCAGGAACGACATCACCGGCGGGGCCACGCCGGCGTCGTTCGAGCCGTCGATCGATTACGTGGTGACCAAAATCCCGCGCTTCGCCTTCGAAAAATTTCCGCTCGCCAACGACCGTCTGACCACGCAGATGAAATCGGTCGGCGAGGTCATGGCGATCGGGCGCAGCTTTCAGGAATCGTTCCAGAAGGCGTTACGCGGGCTCGAAGTAGGTGCCTACGGTCTCGACGAGGTCGACGCCGACTCCGACGAACTCGAACGCGAGCTGGCCGATCCGGGGCCGCAACGCATCTGGTATGTCGGGCAGGCGTTTCGTGAGGGCATGACGTTGGATCAGGTGTTCAATCTCACCAAAATCGATCCGTGGTTCCTGGCGCAGATCGAAGACATCGTGTTGACCGAAAAGTCCGTGACCGGGCGTTCACTCAAGGGACTCAGCGCGCAACAGATGCGTGACCTCAAACGCAAGGGATTTTCCGACCGGCGCCTGGCGCGTCTGCTCGCGGTCGATGAGACGGCCGTGCGCCTGCATCGTCAGGCGCACGGCGTGCGGCCGGTGTACAAACGGGTCGACACCTGTGCGGCGGAGTTCGCCACGTCGACCGCCTATATGTATTCGACCTATGAGGAAGAGTGCGAGGCGGCGCCCACCACCAACCGCAAGATCATGGTGCTCGGTGGCGGCCCGAACCGTATTGGCCAGGGAATCGAGTTCGACTACTGCTGCGTCCATGCCGCGCTCGCGCTGCGTGAAGACGGCTACGAGACGATCATGGTCAATTGCAATCCGGAAACCGTGTCGACTGACTATGACATCTCTGACAGGCTCTACTTCGAGCCGATCACGCTTGAAGACGTGCTCGAGATCGTGAACGTCGAACAGCCCGAGGGCGTGATTGTGCAGTTCGGCGGCCAGACGCCGCTCAAGCGGGCGCGGGCGCTCGAAGAAAACGGAGTGCCGATCATCGGCACCAGTCCCGACATGATCGACGCGGCCGAGGACCGTGAGCGTTTCCAGAAGCTGATCACCGATCTCGGCCTCAGGCAACCGCCCAACCGCACTGCGCGCACCCCCGAGCAGGCAGTGCGGCTGGCGGCAGAAATCGGCTATCCGCTTGTTGTGCGGCCGTCCTACGTGCTGGGCGGACGGGCGATGGAAATCGTGCACGAGCAAAAAGATCTCGAACGCTACATGCGCGAGGCGGTGAAGGTCTCGAACGAATCACCGGTGCTGCTCGACCGCTTCCTCAACGACGCCACCGAGGTGGACGTAGACGCGCTCTCCGACGGCACCCACGTGCTGGTCGCCGGCATCATGGAGCATATCGAACAGGCCGGCGTGCACTCGGGCGATTCGGCCTGCTCCCTGCCACCGTACACGCTGACGGCCGGGTTGCAGGACGAGCTGCGCCGACAGACCGAGGCGATGGCCAAGGCGCTCAACGTCTGCGGCCTGATGAACGTGCAATTTGCGATTCAGGGTGAGGGCGACGACGCCCTCGTCTATGTGCTCGAGGTCAATCCGCGGGCCTCGCGCACAGTGCCCTTTGTCTCCAAAGCGTGCTCCCTGCAACTTGCAAAGATCGCGGCGCGTTGCATGACCGGACGTTCGCTGGCCGACCAGGGCGTGACGCGGGAACTGATCCCGCCCTATTTTTCGGTCAAGGAAGCAGTGTTTCCGTTCAACAAATTTCAGGGCGTCGATACCATTCTGGGCCCGGAGATGAAGTCGACCGGCGAAGTCATGGGCGTCGGCCGCACCTTTGCCGAGGCCTTCGTGAAATCGCAGTTGGCGGCCGGCGTGCGCCTGCCGCAAGGTGGCACGGCCTTCATCAGCGTCAAGCAGACCGATCGTCCGGTGGCGGTCGATGTCGCCCGCCAACTCCATGATCTCGGCTTTTCACTGGTCGCCACACGTGGCACGGCGTCGGCTATCCAGGCGGCCGGCATCCCGGTGACACCGGTCAACAAGGTGAATGAAGGCCGTCCGCACATCGTCGACATGATCAAAAACCGCGAAATTTCGCTGGTCATCAACACCGTTGAAGAGCGCCGACAGGCGGTGGCGGACTCACGCTCGATTCGTACCAGCGTGCTGGCTGCCAAACTCACCATCTACACCACCGGCGAAGGCGCTCGTGCGGCATGCATGGGCCTACGCCACCTCGATCAACTGAAAGTCTATGCGTTGCAGGATCTGCACGCTGAATTGAAATGAGCTCATGACCAAGATTCCCCTGACCGTCAAAGGTGCTGAACTGCTTCGCGCGGAACTGCACCGCCTCAAGACCGTTGAGCGCCCCGAAGTCATCGCGGCGATCGCCGAAGCGCGCTCGCATGGCGATCTTTCCGAAAACGCCGAATACGATGCCGCCAAGGAGCGGCAGGGATTCGTCGAAGGGCGCATTAACGAGGTCGAAGGCAAGCTGTCAAACGCACAGATCATCGATCCGGCGGCGCTCGATGCCGACGGTCGTTGCGTATTCGGTGCGACGATCGACCTCGAAGACCTCGACAACGAAAGCGAAGTGACCTATCAGATCGTCGGCGAAGATGAGGCCGACATCAAGCAAGGCAAGATATCCGTGAGTTCACCGATCGCGCGTGCGCTGATCGGAAAATACGCCGGAGATGTCGTCGAAGTCAAAGCGCCTGGCGGCGTTCGCGAGTTCGAGATCATCGACGTGCGGTACCTGTGACCGCGGCTGGATTGATCGTATCTGTTTCGGTGCTGCCGCTTCAGCGTGTGCTGCTGGCGATCTGGGTCGGCGCGGCCGTGGGGATCGGCTACGTGGCCGCCCCGGTGCTTTTTTCGACGCTCGACGACCGCATGCTGGCCGGGATGCTGGCGGGCAAGATGTTTGCCGCCACCGCGTGGCTCGGGCTGGCGTGCGGCACGGCGATTTTGCTGTTGCATGCTGCTTGCCGGAACGGCGGAACCATACCGCGCGTCGTTCTCTGGTGTGTCGTGGTGATGCTGCTGTTGACGGCGGTCGGGCATTTCGGGCTGCAGCCGATGATGGCCGATCTCAAGGCCCAGGCGGCTCCGGGCGAGATGCTGGAGGGCGCGTTGCGCGAACGTTTCGCCATCTGGCATGGCGTGTCGAGCGTGCTATTCCTGGGTCAGAATCTGCTTGGTGTGGTGGCGCTGTGGCGGGCCCGGTGAATGCCTCACCGGCGCTTGGTCCGCGGCGCCGTGCGCGTGGTGCGCGTGGTGCGGGATGCCGGCGCGCGTGCAGGGTAGCCGCGCGATTGTGCCGGCACCGCTCGGCGGCGTTTGTTTTCGGCCAGTCGCGGAGGGCGGCGTGCCGGCGGTTTGATCACTTTCCTTGTTTCGGGCGCTTTTGCCGCTTGTGCCTTCTCGCGCCACAGCACGAGTATATTGCCGATGTGCTGTACAGCCGCAGCACCGGTCCGATCGCAGATCTCCTGCATCCACGCTGCGCGCTGGTGACGGTCTGCGCCATACACGCGCACCTTGATCAGCGCGTGCACAGCGAGGTTCTGTTCGATTTCGGACATCACAGTCGGCGCCAAGCCGTTGCCCGCGATGCTGACCACCGGGTGCAGTTGATGCGCTTGGGCGCGCAAGGTGCGTTGTTGCGCGGACGTCAATTCGGTCATCTCATATTCCACTCGAGGAAGGACGTGATTTTACCCACATGAAGCGCAGCAAGACCAGCAAAGCATGGATGCGCGAGCATCTTAACGACGTCTACGTGCAACAGGCCAAGACGAGTGGATATCGTGCGCGCGCGGCGTTCAAGCTCATCGAAATCGACGACAAGGACAAACTCATGCGCAGCGGCATGACGGTCGTCGATCTGGGCGCCGCGCCTGGTTCATGGAGCCAGGTTGCGGCGGCTCGCGTCGGGTCGCAGGGGCAGGTGTTCGCGCTTGACCTGCTGGAGATTGCGCCGAT